>JAQXPG010000001.1 GCA_029100405.1 Lachnospiraceae bacterium
GGCATGAAGGCACGCTTCAGAGGCTTGTCGGTCTGAAGACCTACAACCTGCTCATCATCCTTCATGGAATCATCAATATAAGCCGGGCCATAAGCGTCGATATCGGAAACAACGTCGGTCTCCATATCCAGAACGCCGCCCTTTGCACGCTCTGCCTTCTGCAGCTCCTGCAGCTTTCCCCAGAGTCTGTTGGTGCGCTCTGTCGGTCCCTCAAGGAAACTCTCGTCTCCATCATACGGAGTGTAGTTCTTCTGGATGAAATCACGAACATTCACTTCGTCATTCCAGTGGCCGGCTGTAAAGCCCTCCCATGCATCAAAATTTGTCATCACGACCTCCAATCGTAAAAGTGGGTTGATTTGGTTGGTAATGGCATGTCCTGCCCGAAAGTTAGAAGCATCTAACTAACTCTCCCGTAAGTATCATACGTGATGGAACAAGGCTTCGTCAATCAAATTTCTGTACTTTTCAGGACGCAAAAAGCTTCCGGACGTTCTGAATCAGGAACAATCAGAAAACCTGTACAAATGGTCATTTTTCAGGCTTTCCGGCCGCTTTAGCATACAAAAGTTTTTTTGACAGATCTGCTATGGCTGACTACAGAATCATTCCAAAAAAAGAAGGTGCCGGCCTTTCTGAGCATGCGGCACCCGGCGAAGCAATCATCTTCGCACTGGACGGCGAAGGCGTGATCGGATATGAGGGTGTCGATCATCCGATCAAGGCAGGCGAAAACTTCCATTTTGCCAAGGGCGGTTTGCATTCCGTCAAGGCCACGAAGAAGTTCAAGATGGCTCTGCTTCTGACTCTTGAGTAAAGAAAAGAATGCCTCTGCCAGTGAATCGCTGAGGTCTATATTTCCCTCCGGAACGATATATCAGATATAAATACAGCCTCCCGATCAGAAGAATCCCCATGGATTCCTCAATTGGGAGGCTGTTGTATTCTCATTTATTAATGATCAGCAGATTTGACAGAGCCTGAATGCGTTAGAGTACCAGGCTCGGTGCAGTATAGACTCTGGCCAGAAGCTCCTGGTTCAGTGCATAGAGACCCTTTGGATCCTTGCCGAAGAGCTCATATTTCTTGATCAGGTCATCGGCGTTCTTCTCTTCCTCGCCCTGCTCCTTAACAAACCAGTCAAAGCACTGCATGGTACGATAGTCATGAACGTCATTTGCAGCCTTATAAATGGTATTGATCAGGGAAGTAACATACTGCTCATGCTTTAAGCCAAGCTTTAAAGGGCTTTCTGCATCCTCGTAAACGGCATCCGGCTGATCGACAGCGGTAAAGCTTACATGCTCGCCGTTGTTAATCAGATACTGACGCATCAGCATAGCATGATCGCGCTCTTCCTGAGCCTGGATGTCATACCAGTGGGCGAATCCGTCCAATCCAAGATCGTTATAATAATTGGAAAAATCCAGATACAGATATGCGGAATAGAATTCCTTATTGATCTGTGTGTTAATTAAGTCTTTTACTTTCTGATCCAACATAGATTTCCTCCTTTGACCGGCCTAGTGCCGGCAGAAAATAATAATGTCAGTTGCCGCAGGGCCCGTTCCCTTTCCAGATTGATCAGGTACAGGACAGCCTGCGTTTTTATTATAACCTCCTGGCTGTAAAATGCCACCGGGTCTGGATTAAGTTTCTCTTAAGATTTAAGCTTCTGAATTGCGAGCGCTTCTATATCAGCGTGGCTTTTATCACGGACGGCGGCGTGGAATCTCTGATTGGCATATTGGACATTTTCTTTTTGCACCTTTCTTTCCTCTGTCATGGTTTTCTGCCGCTATATCAACTTTGTCTGCGAGGTCTGTTTTTATTAAAAAATCACAAAAAAAGAGCGCCTCTTCTTCCTTCTAAGACCTGACGGAAAAAGATGACGCCCTTCTGGAGGACTACCCGGTGGCAGCCCTCCGACGTTTCCTTTCTTGGATTGATTCACAGTCTGGCAGATTTTCGGGTCATTATTTCTTCGTGTAATCGTAGAACCCCTTGCCGCTGTTCACTCCGCCTTCGCCCTTGTCAAGCTTTTCCTTCAGCATGGTGCTGATCTTATAATAAACGGAATTTTCATCCTTGGCCTCGGGTTTCATCGAAACAATGTCATAGCAGGTCTTTAAGCCCACGATATCCATGATCTGGAAGGGGCCTGCCGGCGCGCTGGTGGCAAGCTTCCATGTGAGATCTATGGTTTCCGGATCAGCTACGCCCTTGGCCCAGAGCATCTCTGCAGATTCCAGGAAAGGAACCAGCATGGAATTCAAGATATAGCCCGGCTGCTCCTTATGTAGAACCAGAGGGATCATATTGATATCCTTGGCAAAAGCAACAACCGCTTCTATCGTCTCCCTGGCCGTTCCCGGATGTCCCATGATTTCTGCTGTGTTGGACTTCCAGATCTCATTGGCAAAATGAAGAGAGCAGAACTTCTCCGGCCGGCCGGTATACTTGGCAAACATGCTGGGCAGAAGGGTCGAGGAATTGGTGCAGAGAATGGTCTTCTCCGGCATCAGATCCTTCATCCTGGTGAAGATATCGATCTTCTGTGCAGGATCCTCTGTCATTGCCTCGATCACAATATCCGCATCCTTCAAAGCCTCTGCCATATCCAAGGTGATATGCAGGAGTTCCTTCTGATTCTTCTCCCACTGAGCCTTACATGCATCGATGCTCTCAGCAGTTGCGGATTTCCAGTCAGTTACCAGTCCTCTCGGATAGAGATAAGCGCCCATGGGATTTCCGAGTAATGCTTTGGCCTGATCCAGAGCCTTTGTCATCTCCTGGCTGTAATGGTCGAGTTTGGGCTGCGTTCGTCCAATCGAGCCCTCGCTTCGAAGCCAGAAAGTTACATGATGACCGGTATAAGCCGCCATCAGACCGATCTGCGTACCAAGAACACCGCCCCCGATAATCGTTACATTTGGATACATAGCACACCTCCTATACTGTGTAAAATGTAGATCAGCTGTCAGTAACATGGCGTTTTTCTCCACATTATGTCTGATAACGCAGAAATATAAACCATGCTTACAAAAAACATTCTACACGAAGAGCCGGCTGATTGCCATAGAAAAAGCTACTCAGTTGACCCGATGAATGGCCTGCTTTGTGGCCAGGGGATAAGAAGCCAGTCTATCTCCATCCAGATTCTCGTGATGCATATCGACCGCATTGATCTGACTGTTGTCATAGGTACGGTAATAGTAGATACCGCGGTCCATATTACAGCAGGAAGAATAGATCGTGATCTCATATTTCCCATCTCCCAGGTCGCAGCATCCTCTCTGCTGCTCAACCGAGCCTAAGATGTGGAAAAACTGACTGACAGAGGAGTCTTCATCCTCTGGAGAAACAGAGTTCAGCTTGGTAAAAGAAGCCTTGACAAAGCGCGATCCAGAGGAGAGATCTCCTGGGAGACCGATACCGCCCATGCCACGGCTGTAGGGAGAAAGCTCTAGTCCCTTGGCAAACGTATTCATAGAAGGGCCGGCTGAGACGCTGCGATAATCATTCAAGCGAAAGAGCTGCTTGTCAAAGGTCGGATTATTGGTCATGACGCCCACCGGATTTTCATAAATATGCAAGCCGTCACGCACCGACTCCACAACAAGCGATCCCGTCTGATCCGCAATCATCCAGTGAAGCGGGGTAATGGGAAGATCCTTACTGAAAGGAATATTGACAATGCAGATCCGATCCAGAAGGGTCCTCGCCTCTTTCAGATCCTTACATTGCGAGAGGATCCAGGCAATGAACTCGAAAGGAGCAATATGATCCTTCCCATCCGAAGCCGGCTCCGGGAAGTATCCGTTGCCGGGGAAATTTAAACCGGCCATGGAAAGACCATATTCATTCGTCGCATCATAGTAGAGCGGGAAATTGTCGCAGACAAAAGCCATGCCGATCATGGAATAATGACTGTTTAGGGTCTTCTCTTTCCGAAAGGGAATCGGAAAATTCCGCGGCATGATCGTTACCGACTCCTGATAGGAAAACTCCAGATCCAAATTGCGGCCGAAATAGTGATCTTTGGTCTGATACGTTGCACAAGTACACATCATCTGCTCCTTTCCAAGGGGATCATTCCCCTGCATCGCGAACCAGGGCACGAACAATGCCCTCTACCGTATAGGTATCTGCCATGATTATATATCCTTTGGAAAGACTTCGAAAGGTCTTGGCAGTCACTTCTCCAATACAGATGTATCGGCTTTCTGCCTTTTCTTGATCTACTTCTTCTACATTTGAAAAATAGGCACGAACCGAGGCGGAGCTTCCGAAGATCACATAAGAATAATCCCGGTCTTTGGGGATCTGACTTTCATCAATGACCGTTTCATAGATTCCCGGATCATCATATGGGATTCCGTGTTCTTCCAGGATACGGTTCAAATCCCTGGAGCCTTCCCGGGCACGTAAGATCAGAAGGCGAGCCGGTCTTCCGGGAAGGTCTTTTTTCTTCCTACCCTTCTCAGAAAAATCAGTTTCATCAATATCTTTTCTCTGAATATCGTCCACCAATTTCTCTGCCAGAGACCGGGAAGTAAAATCATCCGGGATCAGATCCGCCCGGATCCCAAAGGAATGCAGAGTCCGGGCCGTCCCGCTTCCGATGACCGAAAACTTAGCAGACATCAGTTCCCGGATATCGCGATCTTCGTCCATTAGCATCTGGAAAAAGATCCGGATACCGTTGGAACTCGTGAAAACGATATGACTGTAGCGAGAAAGATCCGGAAGCCTGATTTCTCTTTTCCGAATCTTCAAAACAGGATAGGTATCCACCCGGCAGCCGAGATCCATCAATTGATCTCTGACTTTTTCTGTGAAAGACAGACTACCAAGAACAGCAACGGATTTCCCGGACAAGGGAGAGATTTTGAATTCTCCTGCATCCGGCGGATCGATCCGGTCCAAAAGGCTCTCCTCCCCATCCGAAAAGGCATAGGCCGCATTTTTCCCAATCACAAGGACGGCCGGCGTCTCCGCCTGGCTTGCCTTATCTGCAATATCAGAAAGTGTTCCGTCAATCCTTTTCTCATCCTTTGTAAAGCCTCTGGACACAATGGAAGCCGGCGTTTCCGGGTCTTTCCCATATTTGATCAGTTGTCCAGTGATTTCCCGGCAAGATCCAAGTCCCATAAGAAAAATCAGCGTTCCCCGCAAATCTGCCAATGAGGAATAATCGACTTCATTCCCCTCTGCCCTATGTCCGGTGATCACCGTAAAAGAATCTGCACTCCCCCGATGGGTGACCGGGATCCCGACCGATTCCGGAACGGCAATACAGGAACTGACGCCGGGCACTGCCGTACAGGAAATCCCCCGCTCCTTCAGATAGAGATATTCCTCTCCGCCCCGGCCGAAGACAAAGGGATCTCCTCCCTTCAGGCGAACTACCGAAAGGCCTTGACCGGCCAACTCATAGAGTTTTTGATTGATCTCTTCCTGACTTGCACTTCTTCGTCCGCATCTCTTCCCCATATAGATGAGTCTGCAGGAATCTTTCGCATAAGAAAGCAAGTCCTCGTCGATCAGATCGTCATAGAGGATGGCATCCGCCTGTCGGATCAAATCCAGACCGCGAAGCGTGATCAGTCCCTTCCCGCAGCCGGCGCCAACCAGATATACATGCCCTTTTTTCATATTTAAAACCTCATGACCCGATCTGCCAGGCTCTTACAAAGTTTCGGATAGTCCTTATAGTATCCGCTGATCTTCTCCTTTTTCGTAAGATAGAGCGCGTATAAAGTGATCCGATCCCCATCGATGATCGCATGAGCGCCAACCGGCATGGAGCAATCCGCCCGAAGAAGGCCGAAGAGATATCGTTCCGGAAGAAACCGCTTCATCGTTGCCTCATCATTGATATGAGCCAGGATCTCCCGGGTCTTTTTGTCATCTTCCCGGCATTCCATGGCAATGATGCCCTGGCCGCAGGCCGGCACCATTTCCTCTGCCGACATCTTTTTTACCCGGAAAGAAGTAAGGCTGATCCCCAGGCGGTCAATTCCGGCTTTGGCAATAACGATGGCGTCATATTCCCCGTCTTTTAGTTTCTGAAGCCTGGTCTCTACATTTCCCCGTAAGCCTTTGATCTTGGCATTCGGGAAAAGCCGCCTTAACTCAGCCTCCCGTCTGGCACTGCCGGTGCCGATAACAAGCGGTCTGTCCTTTCTCATAACCAGAAGGTCTGCCGGATCCGCAGCCGGCATAACGGCGCCGATCACCATACCCTCCCGCAGATCATAGGGGAGATCCTTTGCACTATGGACAGCGATCTCGGCCCGTTTTCGTGCGAGGACTTCTTCGATTTCGCGAATAAAGAGGCCGCTTCCGCCGATCTCCTTCAAAGCCCTGGACTGATCCAGGTCGCCGCGCGTATGGATCACCTGAACCTCTGTCGAGATTCCTTCCTCCTGTAATTTTTCCGATACGATTTCATCCTGCCTTAGAGACAGCCTGCTCCCTCTCGAAGCTATGATCATTCGATTTCCTCCTGACAGATCTTCCTGACCAGATCCGTAACTTCCTCCTGCTCCGGGATCTCCTGAAAAGAAAGGAGGTCCGCCAGTAATTTCCGATAGACTCTTGCCCTTTCTTTCTGTCCAAAGTCCGAATAAAGGGATGGCAGGGTCTTTCGCACTGCGGACATAATGTCCAGAATTTCTTCAATATGGTCCGGCAGGTTCCTATCGACCTCATTTTTCAGCATGGCAGCATAACTTGGCGATGCGCCGTCGGTCGAGATTGCTACCGTAAGATGCCCTCTTTTCAGAATCGCCGGAAAAAAGAAGGTACAGTTCTCAGGATCATCGACAGCATTGACCGGGATCCCTTTCTTCCGGCAGAGAAGGCTGACATGACGGTTCAACTCCCGATTGCCGGTCGCCGAAATCACACAATCGTACTGATCGAGGTCCTGATCCTCGAAGGGTCTTTTTTCATATCGGATTCGTCCTTCCTCTGCCATTTTAGAAATATAAATCAAAGCCTTCGGAGCCACAACTGTAATTTGATCTGTAAACGAAGTAAGGCGGCTAATCTTACCGGCCGCCACTTCTCCGCCTCCTATCACAAGGAAGCGCATCTCTGTAATATCATAAAAAAAAGGAAATAATTTCAACGCATGCTCTCTTTCATCCTGGAAAACAAAGGAGCCACTTTACAAGCCACATAAGATCCCACACCGGCAATCACCGCATCAACCCAGGCAGTACTGAGAAACCAGACGGACATCAGTTCCTTGAAGCCGATTGGCTGTGCACTCTTTAAAAGGACATTGCTAAGCAGAGCAAAATACAGAAGGCCGAAGAAATAATAGGACAGCATTCCGATCTCACCGGCAAACAGATAAGCCTTCAGATCTTTTTTTCGAAAATGATTGAGAATTGTCCCGGACAGCCAGGCTGCCGAAGCAAAGCCAAGCAGAAAGCCATAGGTCGGGCGCAGGATGTATGCCATCCCGCCGCCATGAGCATAAACGGGGACACCAAGAAGGCCCAGGAAGAGATATACCAAGAGACTGATCAAACCGTTCCTCGGTCCGAGTAAGAGACCTGTGATCACCGCAAACATGATCTGAAGCGATATGGTAACACCACTTCCGATTGGAAGCACGATATTGATCTTAGCGCCAACAAACATCAATGCAACAAACATGGCACAATAGGTCAGATCCCTGGTTCCAAATTTACTTTTTGCTGCTTTGCCTTGCATTTCTCATTACTCCTTTTTCACTCATCCATATTCTAATGCAGCAATGCTTATGTTTAAAAACAGCGCAAGAGCTGCCTTGCGCTGTTTTATTATACACACATTGTTCTCTCTTCCGAGATATTTTTTATTTCTTCGGATCCTGCTTGGAAAAGTCAGTTACGATCGTGCCGTCTGCATGATACTTCTGATTTCCAAAATACTTATTATGAGCATATTCGATACCATTCCAGTTCAAAGGCGTATAGACTTCCGCGATCTCAGGAAGATGGACATCCTTTAATGCCCAGCGCAGGTATTCTTCCGTACCGGTCCGATCGACGATATAACCGATATGCTCCTTACCGCCGGGAGAATCCGGATTGATATAATGGCGGACATACTCATAGGTGTTCTTAATGATCTGGATGACACTGTCTTCATCCGCCCATTTGATGAAATCCACACCCATCCGGGGATTCTTCTTGCCGGTCCTGCCGAGAAGAGTGATTCGAAAGTACTTCTTATCACTTCTGGTCCAGGCAAGGTTCGGGCAGGCATTGATACATTCGCCACAGCCGATGCACTTATAACTGTCACGTTCCGGACGGAAATGCACCTTGGTCAGAGCGTCCACAGACTTGGAACGGCAGGCCTTGATGCAGGCGCCGCAGCTGATACAGCGTTCCGGATCCAGCTGGGGTTCGGTCATACCCATGATACCGATATCACCCATACGAACCTTCTGGCAGTCATTGGGACATCCGGTCAGAACGATCTTCACATGCAGATCGTCCGGGAAGATGACCTTCTCGATCTTCTGAGCCAGAGCCGTAGTATCATAGCAGGCATAAGGACATACACGGTTTCCGACGCAGGCAGAGACATTTCTGGTACCTGAAGCCGGATATCCCTCTCCACGTTCTCTTCCGGTCTGATTGACCCCGGTGCCGTCAATAATATCCTGCAGAGCCTGATTGACCTCGGGAATCTTCTCGAAAGGAATGCCCGGAATTTCAAATCCCTGGCGAGAGGTCAAATTGACCGTTCCGTTTCCATAGGTCTCTGCGATTTCTTGAATCTTTCCGAGATACTCTGCCTTCAAAAGGCCTCCCGGTACACGAATTCTGGATGATGTTACTCCGCGTACTTTGGTGACACGGAATGCATTCTTTTTCAGATCTTTTGTATTGATATCCATGTCCACCTCCATCAATCAACCATTGTTTTACTCTTTACATAAGGGAATACCGGCCCATCGATGCAGACATAGACATTTCCGATCTTACAATGTCCGCATTTTCCAAGTCCGCAGCACATCTTTCTTTCCTGAGACAGCCAGACATTCTCTTCCGGAATACCCAGTTTCAGAAGGCCTGCAATGGTAAAGCGCATCATGGGAGGCGGGCCTACAACGATTGCCTTGGTATTCGAGAGATCCTTGGGGGTAAGTTCCGGAACAACCGCCGTAACAAAGCCCTCCCGATAACCGGGCTGACCCTTGGCGCTGTCCAGAGTCATTCGAAGGTCGATATGCTCTTCCCAGTATTTCAGATCGTCACGAAAGAGGATATCATCCGGCGATTTGAATCCGACGATTGCCGTGATGCCGTTGACCTTTTCCGGATGATGGGCATAATGATCGATCACTCCGCGAACCGGAGATACACCGGTTCCTCCGGCAACAACGATCAATTCCGATCCGTCATAATCGCTGAACTCGAAGCCATTTCCATAAGGTCCGCGGATCAGAAGCTCCTGGCCCTCATACCGCTCAAACACTTCATTGGTGACCACTCCGACCCGGCGGATGGTGAAATCGATCGTATCTTCACCAATACCACTGACAGAAATCGGTGCCTCTCCATACTTCGGCATGGAAATTTCAAAGAACTGGCCGGGTTTTACCCGTTCCAAGGCATTGTCAAAATGCATACGGAAGGTATATTCCGTTTTGGTATGACGAATGACCTTCTCAATTTTCGAAGGAAAAGGAACATAATCATTTCTCACTGCCATTGTTCGCTACCTCCTTCATACCTTCTTCCAGATGATTGATAATATTGGAGAAGGAAATATACTCCGGACAGATATCATCGCATCTGCCGCATCCGACGCACATCTGATAGCCGAAACGCTCCTTAAAATCCAAAACCTTGTGTAAGGTCTTAAAGCGCATCCGTTCGCCATTCTTCTTCCGATAACTTGCACCGCCGGCTACATCGGTATAACCGTCTACCATACAGGAGGCCTGTACACGGCGTCTTTCGCCGACATTGCCATTGGCATCATAATAGAGATCCTGCATGGAAAAACAGGTACAGGTCGGGCAGACAAAGTTACAGCGGCCGCAGTTGATGCAGCGTTTGTCATACTGATCCCACATGCTGCTCTTCCCGACTTCATAGGTCAGATTCTCCGGTACCTTGACCTTGACTTTATTTTCGGTCACGCGGGCCGGACTTACATCCGCCTGTTCTGCTCCGCTCTCCTGAAGGACCCTATCCCAATCCTCTCTCTTGCAATCCAGATGATAGGTCCCGTTCATAAGATCCACGCTCATGTCATAGTTGTCGGACAGATTGGAATTCATGCTGACACAGAATCCGTTCTCACAGCTTACCGGACAACCGATCATGACATAGGCCTGATCTTTTCGTTTCCTCTCGTAATAATAATCGGGAGCACCATTCTTCAGATAGATCTGATCCATTCTCTTGACGGCTGCGAGATCACAGCTTCTTAAGAATACCAGTCTCTTCTTTTTCGGTGCCTCGGTCTCTTCGATATGAGACTGAGAGAAATAAAACAGGGTTTCAGAAGGCGGCAGGACTGCCTCCTTCCAGGAATAAGCGGATTTCTCATGAAATTCGATCTCATCCGGGCTTTTCACAACTGCATACCGGACAGCATCCGTATCGGAAAACCGTCCGCCCCCCTGAAATCTCTTCGGAGCCCAGATCTCATACTCCTTCTGCCAATAGGAAAACAGCTTTTCAAACTGTTCCCGGTCTGCGATGTATCCCATTCCTTTTACGCCTCCTTTTCTGAAAGGTTGTTAAAGGTGACCCAATAAGTTTGATTTATTATATCACACGGGTGTTGAATAAGTCTGTTGTTTTTCCAACTGACAGATAGAAATATTACCCTCAGTGGCCGGAAAGGAAGGCATCGATACCATTTGCAATGCCCGTGACGATCTTGGCCTGATAGTCCTGAGAAGCCATCCTCTGGTCCTCAGCCGGATTGGTCATATAACCCATTTCTACGATCGTGACCGGTACCTGGCACCAGTTGATCCCACTCATGCTATCGGTCTCCCAGACGTATTCCTTCCGGCAGCCGGTCGAAGCCACGAGATTGTCCAGAACATCCTTCGACAGAGCATAGCTCTGGTCATGGAGTTTCGCATTGTAGGGATTAGACCGGGTCTGACAGATGGTCATGGCTCCATTGACTGAAGAATTTTGGACTCCATTGGCATGAATTCGAATAAAAGCAGATACATTGGCCTGATTCGCAATCGCCGCTCTTTCCGAATTGGAAATATCGACATCATTGCTTGTCCTTACCATGATGACCTGATA
>JAQXPG010000002.1 GCA_029100405.1 Lachnospiraceae bacterium
GCCCTGTCATCCATCAATTATTAATTGAGCTGAATTCATTTATAAGTTGAAATAAAAGAACTTTACCACAGAGAGACATCATAGTACAATACAATCAGACAGTCAAATGTTGAGTAATCTTTTTTCTTTTTCCGGCAGCCGTGAGGCTGCCTTTTCCTGTTTTTAGGCGTTCTTTCCTGCTTCGAAGTATCTTTTCCAGAGATCAGATGATTAGAAAGGACACCTTTCATTTTTTATCTTTTTCCTTTTTTCCTGTCCTTCCGATATTCTGCTGCTCGAAAGGAAATATAATCTTGATTCTCATTTTAACACTTCAACTTAGAGAAGTCACTAGTGGAAATTTGTCATTCGAATAATTTTCTGTATCGGAAATTCATTATGTCGATAAACTGCTGACCCTGTATCTGGAACGGCATGATAAAGGGTTTGCTGACATGGCGGCCTTTCCTGAGGACATAAAGTAAAAGTGTGCAAAAAGTGTAAAGTCTATATGTACCAATTCCCCGGTATCAGATGAGTGGTAAAGCAGACGTTCCCGTAGAACTATCGGTTCGTTCAAATAATGTATCGTAGGAGACCTGAAGGCACGCTGCGACACCGACCCCAATGGACTGTATCATAATACCGATAAAGACGTGGTAGAAATGGCCGTAGACTATGCGGTGTTCATGAAGAACCCTGACCAATATCTGACGGAGTTCCATGGACAATCGGTAAAGAAATTAGTCAAGGTAGAAAGTTGAGGTCATCTGCTTTGTTATTGATTTTTCAAACTATCCCAGATTAAACAAGGCTTATGGTGGTGCAAACGGTAATAAAATCGCAGTTGGTGCTATAATAGACGTGAGAAATGGAACGATACTGAAATTCGACTTATGGTTTTTCCAAGAGATAACTCGAAAGGAGAATCTCATGGTACATACAAAATCTTATATTTCGCCGAACGTCATCATTACAGAACATCTGCCGGAAAATATCAATGCTTATATTCAAGAGTAAACGTTCTTGGATCAAAATGACCCGGATTTGTTCCTGAATCGGGTAGACGATTTATGGGTCTTGGCGAAGAACGCTTACGTTGAAGGGCAAATTTCAAAACAAACCTTTGACAAATTGGATGAAAAATATATCGCCTACAGCAATCAGATTTTTTTAGAGGAATTGCAGAATGAACACAAAAATCTATGATTTGAACGATATGCCATTAAGCGATAGGAACGGTACCTACGGTGGAAACTCCGGTAAGAAAGAAGGAATCCTTATAAACCGAGAGCACTGGATTATAAAATATCCTAAAAGGGTAAAAAATTTACAGAATATAGGAACGCTATCTTATAGCACATCTCCATTGTCTGAATATCTCGGCAGCCAGATCTATCATTTGCTTGGCTATCCGGTTCATGATACATTGCTGGGAATTCGAAACAATAAAGTCGTAGTAGCCTGTAAAGATTTTTGCGATGATACTCATATGCTCATCGAATTTCGCCAGTTAAAGAACACATATAATAAAGAATTAAGAAAATTGTTAGACCAGACTATACAATCGACAGGAAGCGATCATTTTACAAATTTGTCTGTCATACAAATACATTTGTCTCATAATCCTGCAATTAAAAATATACCCAAAATCAAGGAACGCTTCTGGGATTGTCTTGTCATTGATGGATGGATCAACAACAATGACCGAAATAATGAAGATTGGGGCATCCTTCGCTCTAAATTAGGCGATATACTTTCTCCCGTCTACGACAATGGAAGCAGTTTTTGGCCAAACGTTTCCGAGGAAAAACTGCAAAGCATGTTGAAAGATAGTCGATTACTGTTAGACGCTGCGGTTCATGGAGTTACCACATATAGTTTGGACGGAATACATAACGCTTATTTTTCTGATATTTTACACCAGGATATTCCAGAACTTCACCAGGCGATCAAACGAGTCGTCCCGATTATCCTTCAAAAAATATCAGATTGTATGGAATTGATTGAAAGTGTTCCGGAACAGAGCAATGGTTTTCCAGTTATATCTTCGACCAGAAAAGAAGTGTACAAACAAAGTCTGCAACTAAGTGCAAGTTTGTTGTTAAAACCTGCTTTACGACGAGTGCAAG
>JAQXPG010000003.1 GCA_029100405.1 Lachnospiraceae bacterium
AATCTGATCCTTGATCCGGTCGCTGACCAGGAAATAATCAATTCTCCATCCGGAGTTATTGATTTTCGATGTTTTGATCCGCTGAGCCCACCAGGAATATACCGAAGGTACATTTCCATGCAGATAACGGAAACTGTCGACGAAGCCGTGATTCAAGAGATTCGTGAAGCCTTCCCGTTCCTCATCGGTAAAACCTGCTGAAAAATGATTGTTTTCCGGATGTGCCAGGTCGATTTCCTCATGGGCACAGTTGAAATCACCGCAGGCAATGACCGGTTTTTCCTGATCCAGGGATGACAGATAATCTGCATAAAGCTTATCCCAGACCTGACGATCCGGCAGCCGTTTGAGTTCGCCGCCTGCATTCGGTGTATACACATTGACGAAATAAAAACCGCCGAAATCGATGGTTAAGATCCGTCCCTCGGCATCCATGGTATCCGGTGCACCCAGCTTTGGCTGAGACATGGTTCCGGTCAGATCTTCCTTATAAAGAATCATGGTTCCGGCATAGCTTTTTCTTGCCGGCGCAACCGATGAAACCCATTCCACCTGATATCCAGGGAAAAATTCCTCCAGCGCCGCCTTATGTTTCTTATTGGGGCCGGTTGCCGGAAGCTTGGTTTCCTGGATGGCGATGACATCCGGATCTTCCAAAGCGATCGTTCGAAGTACATTTCTCGACAGCTCCGCCCGTGGCGAATCCGATGTCAATGCCGCATTCAGAGAGTCGATATTCCATGAGATGAATTTCATAGCTGATTGTCCCTTTTATGTCCATTTCTATAAAGTAAGATCCGAGTCAGCAAGGCAGTTGCATTCCGTCCTTGCCTACAAGCAATCCGTCCTGCCTACAGTTCTTTCTCGATTTGTTTCTTCAAAGTCTCGAATTTCTCCAGCCTTTCCTTCGTGACCTCAGGATAATGGGGATCCATGTCTTCCAGGGTCTTTCGGATGATTTCACTGACCAGATAGCGCATATACCATTTATGGTCGGCCGGAATGACAAACCAGGGCGCATCCTTTGTCGCGGTTTCATTGATGGCATCCTCGAAGGCCTCCTGATAGGCGTCCCAGTAACCCCGCTCTTCCCAGTCGCTCTCGGAGAACTTCCAGTTCTTCTTCGGCTCCTCGATCCGGGACAGGAAACGCCGCGCCTGCTCTTCCTTCGAGACATGCAGGAAAATCTTCACTGTCCGGATACTGTTATGGTAGAGATATTCCTCATAATGGCAGATATCCTTGTAGCGGTTCTTTAGGATCTCATCCGGATTCAGCCGGTCGGCATGAGCCTGAGAAAGATAGAGCTTCTTGACCTTTGCAATCAATACGTCTTCATATTGCGAGCGGTTGAAGATGGCGATTTCGCCCTTGGCCGGCACCTGCTGTTCGATCCGCCAGAGAAAGTCATGGGCCAAATCTTCCGAGGACGGCGCCTTGAAGGCTGCCTCATGAACACCGTGCGGACTCAGACAGGTCAGGACCGAACGGATGGTTCCGTCCTTTCCGGCTGCATCCATGGCCTGGAAAAGGAAGATCACGCCTTCCTTTTTTGCAGCATAGAGCTTCGCCTGGAGATTATCCATGACGGCATCGTTTTCCGCCATTTTCTTCAGTGCCTGCTCCTTATCCGGACAGAGACTGGTCTCATCGGTGGACGAATCCTTGATCGAGAATTTCCGGCTTCCGTCGAAGCGGTACTTTTCATAGAGCTTCTTTTCCAATTCCTTATCGTTTTTCTTTGCGTCATTTCCCATGGCTCGCACCTCCTAAGAACATTCCACGATTCGTGGGCTTTTTGCTTCTTTGATATAAACTTCTGAAGTAAAAAGCTGGTGATGTCGACTGCTGCATATTCCATAAGAATTCTGCTGCAGGAGCATTCCTTGAAATAAAGAAAACAAAGTTCGAATATGGCTGGCAATGATTCGAAATATCAATCCGTAATTTTCTATCTGCAAATCATGAATTAACAAAATAAGGTATTACTCGAAAGTTTCCGCAATCTCCTTCAGATTGTCGATGATGGGCAGATGCTGAGGACAGATGCCTTCACACTGGCCGCAGGCGATGCAGGCGGATGCAGGATTTCCGGTTTTGGAAAGTTCCTGATAACGCTTGAGATCGGCTGCATGATCCGAGCCTTCCCGCTTCTCCTGATTATATACCGAGAAGAATTCCGGAATGGTGATATCCATCGGACATCCCGGCGTGCAGTAATGACAGGCCGTGCAAGGGATTGTGATGCCGGAATTAATGACATCTGCAACCGCATGAACCGTTGTCAGTTCAAGCTCGTTCAAGGGCTTGAAGTCCTCCATGAAAGAGGTGTTGTCCTCGAGCTGGGCTATATTTGACATGCCGGAAAGCACCATCTTCACATTGGGAAGGCTGGCTGCAAAACGGATGGCCCAGGACGGGATGGACATGGACGGATCCAGATTCTTCAGCATAGTCTCGGCCTCTTCGGGAACCTTTGCCAGAGTGCCGCCCTTGACCGGTTCCATGACGATGACCGGCTTGTTGTGCTTGACACAGACCTCGTAGTTCTTCCGGGACTGGATTTTCTCGGAATCCCAGTCCAGATAATTGATCTGCAGCTGAACGAACTCCATCTCCGGATGGCGGGTCAGGATCTCATCGAGAAGCTCGGCATCGGCATGGAAGGAGAAACCCATGTGACGAATCAGTCCGGCCTTCTTCTTGTCCTGGATCCACTGGAAGACGTTGAGATCTTCGTATTTCTGGATGTTTTCACGCTCGATATCGTGGATCAGATAATAGTCGAAATAGCTGACGCCGGTCTTTCTCAGCTGTTCGTTAAAGACCTTGTCCCGCTCTTCCTTTGTATTGAAGAAGCCGGCGTGGAGCTTTGTGGTCAGAGTATAGCGGTCCCGCGGCACCCGGTCGACCAGGGCTTCCTTGATGGCGTTTTCGCTCTTGAAGCTGTGATACATCCAGGCGGTATCGAAGTAGGTGAAGCCTCTTTCGAGGAAAATGTCGACCATCTTTTTCATCTGCTCGATATCAATCGTTTTGTCGTCCTTTGGATCGAGGAGCGGAAGCCGCATCAGACCAAAGCCAAGTTTTTTACCATGAAATATTTCTTCCATCTTTACTACCCTCTCATTTTCTGTACTTACAATTCTCAGGAGTACTTTTATGGATGTCTGTGATCGCAAAATGAGGCTTTGCGGT
>JAQXPG010000004.1 GCA_029100405.1 Lachnospiraceae bacterium
CCTATGAGAACTATACCAAGCTTCACAGAGAGCATCCGGAACTTGCTGCGTTCGAGAAACCGGCAGAAAGCCAGGCAGCAGGAAATCAGCAGTAATCTTTCATTCATAGATTCTAAAGATCATCAAAAAAGAGTGGCAAAAGGTACAAAAGGTACTTTTGCCACTCTTTTCATCTGTTAAAATAAAACCGGGAAAGGACTGATTTCGTGCTTTCTTCGTCAAATGGCAGTTTGAGGAAGGAGCCTGCCTTAAGTAAGTCAGTCTTTCCCTGGTTTTTTGTATTGAGGGAGAAAAAGAGGATTGACCATGCATGGAATGAGAGATCTGGAATGGGAGAAAATGAAAGATTTTCTTTCCAATGAGAATCAGAGAATAGCTGTCGTTTACGGAAGACCGGGGACAGGGCTTTCCCAACTGATAAAGGAAATCAGAGCGTTTGTGCCCTGCCTCTATTTTCCGGCCTACCCCGGCACACAGGACATGGAACTTAAGCTCTTTGAGGAATCGATCGGCATCTTGAAAGATCAAAGAGATTCTTCGGAAATGGACAGCCAAACGGCAGGTAAGCTTACGGATATTTTGGACTGGATCGGCGAACAGGCCAGGGATCCTAGTCAGGATCGGCCAATCATCCTTCTGATCTCTAACTATAAGAATTTCATGAATGCATCCTCTGACAATGATGGGACGTTCTGTCACTATGTCAGAGATCTCTGGAAAGACCTTCCAATCAAGGTGATCATTGCGGACGATTCTGTCCTGACCATGCAAAGGAATTTTTTCAGTCCCAAAAGTTTATGGGGAAATATAGACCCGGTCGAAATTTCTCTCAGCCCCCTGACTTTTCGTGATATCGCTCCCTTTCTGAAAGGATATTCCTGGCGGGATGCAATTTTACTGTATGGCATGATCGGAGGACTCCCGGATGTATTCAGGGAAATCTGCCAGGAAAAAGGATTATCGGATCAGAAAAAGGGGGTGCCGATCCTTTTCGGAACAGACGGACCGTCAATCATGAAAGTCCTGTTTGATCCCTGGGAAAGAAAATCCTATCATCCGGAAACGGTGCTGAAAGAGGAAGTCCGTGAACCTGGCTTTTACAATCGCCTGATGACCGCTTTGGCGTCCGGGCATCAACGGATCGGGGAACTTTCACTGGATACGGGGAAAAACAAAGATATCGTCGCCCCCTACCTCAATACCCTGGTCCGGCTGGGACTCGTGGAAAAGGATCGGCCGATCACTGAAAAGGGGAACCAGAGAAAGTCCAGATATTCTATTACAAACACGATGGATCTCTTTTATTATCGTTATCTGGCGCCTCATTATGATCTGCTTTGCAAGGGAGAATTTCAGAAAATCTGGAAAGAAGTCATACTTCCGGATCGGTCTGCATTTGAAAAAATCGTATTTGAAAAGATCGCAGGTCAGTATCTGCTATGTGATCAGAGGAATGATCTGCCCTTTCAGATCGAGGAGCTCGGAAGCTGGTGGGAGTATGCCAGAAAGGGAAAAAGAAAGTTCGATCGAGTGGGCTTTGATTTGATCGGGAGAGGCTCCTGGCAAGGTCGAGCCATGCAGGCTTTCTGTCGGATCAATTATGATGAGAGGCCGGTCGATGTAAGTGAAATCAAAGACCTGATAGCTCTTTCCAGGAAACTGGCCAAGGGAGGAAAGAAGTTCTATCTGATTTTTTCTCGCGCAGGGTTTGAGCAGAATGCGGAAACAGTAGCCAAGGCGATACCGGAGATCATTTTCCTTTCCATTCCTAAGATCATTGAAGAGGGGATCAAAAGTGACGGATAGGGGAAAGAAGGTATTTTTCTTCAAGTCATTCGATTGATAAAAAAAATAAGAAACCACTTTACAAAGATATCGTTATAGTGTACTATACAGCTAGTGCACTAATACAGTAATAGTAACAGGAGGCAGAATGGATTTTACAAACGATAAGCCGATCTATCTCCAGGTGATAGAGGACATCACGTCACGGATCGTCTCGGGCGAAATTAACGCAGGCGACAAGCTCCCATCCTCCAGGGAACTTGCCTTATACTACCGGATCAACCCCAATACGGCCTCACGGGTTTACGCAGAATTGGACCGAAGAGGACTGGTCTATACCAAGCGGGGAATCGGAACTTTTGTCCGGGAAGGTAATCTTTCGGAACTGAAAGGTGAGAAAGTAAGAAAGGCGATTGAGGCTTTTATTGAGACAATGACAGGCCTCGGACTGAATGATGAAGAAATCGAAGAAGAGCTGTCGGTTTACCTTAAGAAAAGAAAGGATCTGAAATGAAGATACAGTGTGAGGGACTTACCAAGAAGTACTTTACCAAAACAGCTGTTGACCATGTAAATATGGAATTGTCCGGCGGACATATCTACGCACTGCTCGGGCCGAATGGCTCCGGAAAATCAACTTTGATGAAACTTATGTCCGGCCTGGTAAAGAAAACAGCGGGTTCGATTCGAATCGATGGAAGAGAGTTTAACTGCAAGGCCCGGGAGGATATTTCTTATACGCCGACGGAGCCATTCTTCTACAGCTATATGAGAATCCGTGATGTCGGATCCTATTACGATGATTTCTATCAGGATTTTGATCTTGAGAGATTTGATCATCTGATGGATGCGATGGATCTTACACCGGAAATGAAGGTTCGATCCCTGTCCTCCGGTATGCTTGCCAAAGTGAAGATCGCAACTGCTATGGCCAGACGGTCAAAGCTGATCCTTCTGGATGAACCCTTTAATGGAATTGACCTGCTTTCAAGAGATGCCCTGGCCCATATCATCATCGGAGAATTGGATGAGCATTCTTCTCTGGTGATCTCATCCCATATGGTAGAGGAGCTGGAAAGTATCGTAGATACGGCCATTTTTATGAAGGACGGCCGGATCGAAGAAATGCGCGATGTAGAAGAACTCCGCATGAATGAGAACAAGTCGATCGCAGATAAATATCGTGAAATCTATAGTGAGGTGTGACATGGCAAGAATAATGAAATATGAATTGATCAAAAACAGATTCCGTTATCTGATCATGATCTCAGTACTGGTCCTGGCGGAAGCAGGCTTTTTGATTGCCAATGCAATCAATTTTAAGATGGGAATCGCGATGAGCCTGGTTCTCTTCCTTGCAGCCTGGGGCACCTTGTTTATCGTTATTATAGAAGGGATTGCAATGTATAACCGGGACCTGAGAGAAAAGTCCGGTTATATGGTTTTCATGACACCCCTTCCGGCCTGGCAGATCCTTTTAGGGAAAATCCTTGTGATCCTTCTGGTTGGAAGCTGCCTTTTCCTTGGATACAGTCTTCTGGGCTTCCTTGATCTCCATCTTCTGGCTCAGTCGATGATCAAGGCAGATATTGCTCCCGGTGCAGTATTTGCTGCATCTTTCCTGGACTCCTTGTATGGAATGAATGGTCTTATGGTTCTTCTTCGCTCTTTGGGATCTTTACTTCGCTTTGTTGTCTTCTTTGTATGTCTTGCCTATTTGTCCTCAACGGTCAGTGCCTCTCTTTTACGCGGGAAAAAAGGAGAGAAAGCTATAAGTTTCATTCTATTTGTCGGTCTGGTTATTCTTGTTACTGTCCTTACTACGAAAGTGGCCGGATCATATGGCATCTCAATCGGCATGCGTGAGAAGACAGGCGTTTACATCGAAAGTGCGGAGACTGCAATGCAGGCCATCCTTGCTTCTATCATCTTCCTGGGCAGTGCCTTTCTTTCCTTCCTTGCTTCATCCTATCTCCTGGATCAGAAGGTAGATATCTGAGAAACAGAGATTCGTTTTCATTATTTTAAGGATACAAAAGCCGCTTTTTCGTGGGAATATGATCTTGATAGGCCACGGAGCTTCTGTATAGGAGATCCGTGGCCTTTATTTTCCGGAAAAACAAGCCAAGTTTAGAAAAAGCTCTTGACAGGAGATAACTGTAATAGTACAACTAGTACAGATGCAATAATGAGAGAAACAAAAGAACCGGTAATACAAAAGAACCGGTAAAACATAAGAAATCTTAAGGTCCTCTTAAAGCTGCATTAAGACCTGTATTGTATAACAATAGGGCAAATCGGGGAACAAGGAGAAAACATGGCTTACAACACGAATGTATATTTTTTGTTTTTAATATTCATGGCAGTTATTTATATGCTGACGCCAAAGAAGTATCGTTATCTGACCCTACTTGGCGGAAGCCTTATATTTGCCTGGTCCTTCAGTAAGATCCTGATCAGCTGGACCCTTCTGGCAGGCATCATTGCATGGCTGGGAGGCCTCTTCATAGAAAAGGGTCTGGAAAATGAGAAGGGCAAAAAAAACGAGGAAAAGAAGAGGGCAAAGAAACGGACCAAAGCAGTGCTTCTTCTTTCCGTCATTTCCCTGGTTGTGATTCTGGCCGGATTGAAATATACGAATTTCGTTGTGACAGAGATCATGAGGGCATTCGGCAGTGAAAATCTGGCCCTTTCTGCCAGACTTCGAAAGATCGCGGGTCCGATCGGAATTTCCTTTTATACCCTTCAGGCTCTGAGTTATCTCCTGGATGTCTATTGGAAGAGAGAAAAGGCTGAGAGAAATCCAGGTAAGGTCCTTCTCTTTCTTATGTTCTTCCCGACTTTGATGGAAGGACCGATTGCCCGCTGGGGCGATGTGAAGGATACCCTCTTCGAGGGGAATCCGATCACCTTGGATACGGTCTCTTCCGGTGCAATACGGATCGGTCTGGGCCTTTTCAAGCGGATGATCATTTCCGACCGTCTCAATGTGATGGTGATCCGGCTCTACAATCCCAGCCTGCACCTGGATGGTGCTATGATCCTTCTGACGGCTGTGATTACAACGGTTCAGTTATATATGGAATTCTCCGGGACGATCGACATCGTCATTGGTTCGGCTAAGGTGTTCGGCATCGAACTGCCGGAAAACTTCAGACAGCCTTTCTTTGCACAGAGCGCTGCAGAGTTCTGGCGCAGATGGCATATTTCCCTGGGCACCTGGTTTAAGAATTATATTTTCTATCCGGTCTCCACATCGAAATTGATGAAAAAATGGGGAAAGTTCGGGAGAAAACATTGTGGAAAATATCTGACGAATGTAGTGACTTCTGCCATTGCCCTCTTTCCGGTCTGGATGTTGAACGGCCTCTGGCATGGCCCCAAATGGCCTTATATTATTTATGGCGTCTACTATTTTGTGATCCTTCTCTTGGAAGTCGTTCTGAAGCCTGTGGGAGAGAAAATGAATCAGGCCATCGGAATGGCAGAGGACGGGAAAGCACTTAGGGTCATAAGAACGGTGAGGACCTGGCTGATTATTATTTTCGGCGAGATGCTTTTTCGGGCAGACACCTTCGGCCAGTTCTTACGGATGATGCGCTCGCTCTTCCATTTTCCCGGAAGAGGACTTGCCTTTTCCATCAGCACAAGCTGGCTTGGTTTGGAATTTGGCGACCTGATCGTCGCAGGACTCGGATGCATTGTGATCTTCTATCTGGATTATTTGATGGAGAAGGATCCGTGCCTTTTAACGAAGATTCAGGATCTGCCGAGATACAAGCGATGGAGTGTTTATTATACGGTCATTTTTACGATCGTTATTTTCGGAGCTTATGGAGCCGGTTACACCCCGGCAGATCTGATCTATGCCGGATTCTAGGGGGATGCTATGAGTGATATGAAAAAGAAAAGAAGACAAGCAGCTTTATTTCTCCTGATCTTATTCCTGGTACTATTTCTGCCCGGAAGGATCCTTACACCAAAGATCATGAATCAGTTGGATCTGTCCAGTGGAAGAAACGGTGTGATTCCGAAGATCCTTTCGGAGCCGCAGGATTCGATCGATCTTCTGGTGATCGGAGACAGCGAGAGTTATACTTCGATCGATCCGAGACTGTTGAAAAAAGAATATGGCATTCGAACCTATGCAGCAGGCCAGGCAGGCGCAACGATCGGAGAATCCTATGAAATTCTGGAGAAGTGTCTGACACGGCAGAGGCCGGCGATCATCCTGTATGAAAGTAACAGTCTCTTTCGGACCCAGCCGGATCCGAGAAATGCCGGGTCCATCGTGACCAAAGTTATGGAGAAGGCCTTTCCCCTGATCAAGTATCATAGTGCCTGGAAGTCGCCCTTCATTGCAAAATACGTTAAGACCTACAAGGGATTTCGCATCGATGACAGGATCAAGCCTTACAAGGGCGGAAATTACATGGAAAAGGGTACGGACCTGAATCAGGATGCTGTGATCGGTGAGTCCAATATCTATTATTTGAATAAAATGAAGACCTTAGCCGAGGCAAATGGCGCCAGGTTTATGATGTATTCTGCACCATCGCCTAAAAACTACGACTACAGCAAGCATATAGCCCTGACGAAGCTTGCGGAAAAAGAGAACATCGCATATGTGGATATGAATGTCCATAACAAGCAATTGAAGATGGACTGGAGCCGGGATACCAGAGATAAGGGAGACCATCTGAATGTTTACGGCGCCAGAAGAGCGACAGTATTCATGGCTTCCTATCTTGAGAAAAATCAGTTCCTGGATGAAATACAGACCAATCGGATCGCGAACCATTCCATCTATGATAAGAAGACGGATAAAATCGCAGAAAAGACAGATCAGGTCAAAGTCACGGGAAAGAAGCCCAGTGAATTGGTGAAAATTGAGATCCTGGGGAAATAGAAATAAGAAACAGAAGGTACAATAAGACTTAAGAAAAGAGACTTTTATGTCAGAAGCAATGACCGTTTTGGATGCCCTGGAACAAACAGGGGATTTATATCAGAATAAGATTGCAGTCAAGGATCCGGAAGGAACCCTTACCTGGGCTGAATTGATCGAGAAGGCAAAAAAGGCCGGCAGAGTGATAGCAGCGGCCGTAAAGGAGAAACCCGGATATCCGGTGGCCATCCTTTCGGATAAGAGCAGGTCTTGTCTTACGGCTATGACCGGAGTGATCTATGCCGGAGGCTTTTATCTCGTGATCAATCCGGAACAGCCGGCAAAACGAATGGAAAAGATCCTCGAAGTGGCTAGTCCGAAAATCGTGATCTGCCAGTCGAAATACAGGAAGACATTAGAAGAAACCGGCTGGCAGGGCCCTGTCTATGATTTGGATCGTCTGGCTCTGGGGGATGCTCTCTATCCGGATCCTTCAAAGAGGGCAGAGGAGGATCAAAACAGTTCGGACCTGATGGCAGGACAGACGGACTACCCCATGGCAAGCCGGGAGACCATGGCAGAAATTCGAAAGGAATTGAATCGGGAAAGTCCCCTCTATGGAATATTCACTTCCGGCTCCACGGGAACGCCAAAATGTGTTCTGGTAAGCCATGGCGCTGTTATCGATTTTATCGGCCACTTTTCGAAGATCTTCGGCTTTCAGTCAGATGATGTCATTGCCTCTCAGGCTCCTTTTGATTTTGATGTATCGATCAAGGACATCTTTACGGCCTTCTTTACCGGCGGAATGCTGCTTTTGATCCCGAGAGAGTATTTTTCCACACCAAAGACCCTGATGGACTATCTCTGTGATAATCATGTGACCAATCTGACCTGGGCTGTATCGGCTCTGTGTATTATCTCCGGTTTCAACTGCTTTTCCTATCGGGTGCCAAAAGATCTTAGGAGAGTCATGTTCTCCGGCGAAATCATGCCGATAAAACAGTTAAATATCTGGATGGATCATGTAACAAATGCTCGTTTTGTCAATCTCTACGGTCCGTCAGAGATTACCTGCAACTGTACCTATTACGAGGTGAAAAGGCGTTTTCAAAAGGATGAGAAGCTGCCTTTAGGGCAGGTATTTCCGGGGAGGACTCTGGTCCTTCTCGATTCGGAGGGCCATGTGATCGAGAAAGCCGATACAGCCGGTGAGATCTGCGTCATGGGTGAGTCTCTGGCGATTGGCTATTATCATAATCCCGAAGAGACAGAGAAACACTTCGTGAAATATGGACCGGATCAGAGAAGGATGTACAAAACCGGAGATATGGCCTATCTGTCGAAGGATGGAGAGATGTATTTCGCCGGCAGAAAAGATTTTCAGATCAAGCATATGGGCCATAGGATCGAGCTGGAAGAAATTGAAAGAAGCATTGATTCTGTCGATGGCGTGGAGAGAAGTCTCTGCTCCTTCGATGCAAAGAAAAACCGGATCTATCTCTATTACAAGGGGACCATCGATAAGACAACTCTTCACCGACAGATCAAGGAAAGTCTGCCACTTTACATGGTTCCCAACAAATTCTTCCATGTCAGAGAGTTTGCCTTGAATAAAAACGGGAAGATCGATCGAAAGGCCCTTCCGGACCTGGAGATGATAGAGGATGACAGAAGGATGGTTTCGGAGGTGACAGAATGAATGACAAAGCATTTTTGATTGAGGCAGCGAATCGCTTCAAAAGTCCCTGCTATGTCTTTGATACAGACACCTTCTTGAATCGTGCCAGATCTTTTATCGATATATTCGGAGATCAGATCCGGGTGAACTTCTGTATGAAGGCCAATCCCTTCCTGATTCAGGCAAGCCTTGCATTTACAGACCGGATCGAAGTGTGTTCTTTCGGGGAGTATCTGTTAACAAAAGAGTCCGGGATCCCGGCGGAAAAGCTTCTGATCTCCGGAGTCCTGAAAAAGGAAGAGGATATAGATGCTATTGTGAAGGATTGCCAGGATCGGGCCCTGTATACGGCAGAGTCCATCGATCAGCTGAAGTATCTTTCAAAAGCGGCCGGGAAGTATGGCCTGGTCCTGAATGTTTATTTGAGACTGACCTCCGGGAATCAGTTCGGAATGGATGAGGAGACCATACTTTCTGCCCTGAAGGGATTCGGTTCTTATTCCGGTCTCCATTTCTATGGTCTGCATTTCTTCTCGGGGACCCAGAAACATAAGATCCGCGCTCACGAGAAAGAGATCCGCCGCCTGGATGATTTCATCCAGAGGATCGAAGAAGAAACGAATCAGAGGGTCAGTCATCTGGAATATGGGACCGGTTTCGGCGTCCCTTATTTTACGGACCAGACAGAGGATGCAACGTCGGAGAAATTTCTGGAGGAATTTGCCTCTCTTTTAAGGGGGATGAACTACCGGGGGCAGATCTCCCTTGAGATGGGCCGGGCCCTGGCCTTTGACTCCGGTTTTTATCTTACGACGATCTGTGAAATGAAGACCAATGGCGAAAAGACATATGTCATTACAGATGGAGGCATCCATCAGATCAATTATGACGGCCAGCTCAGAGGAATGTATACGCCAATCATGGACAGGATCCGGGAAGGAGAGATCGAAGAGATCGACCCGAATGGAGGAAAGTCTTATGTCATCTGCGGATCCTTGTGCACCGTAAATGATGTCCTGGTTTCAAAGCTTATGAGCCGGGAGCTTATGACCGGTGATGTCCTGGTCTTCGAGCGGGCAGGGGCATATTCCTTCTATGAAGGCATGCAGTTATTCTTAAGTCATGAACTGCCGGCAGTTGTTCTTTATAATAAAAAAGATGGTTTAAAACTTGTTCGGCCAAGGATGGACAGTTTCCGGTTCAATATGGAACAAAAGTAAGACCAGGGACCAAAGATTTTCTGGTGGAACAAAAGTAAGATCAGGAACCAAAGTAAGATCAGGGACCAAAGATTTTCTGCCGGAACAAAAGTATAATAGAAAGAGCCGCTTAACAAAATTCGTGGGAAAGTATAGAAGCAGAAAGGAAGAAAACCATGAGAGAAAAAATCCTGGAAATCTTAAACGACATTGATGACAGTGTAGATTATTTGAATGAGAAGAGCCTGATCGGAGATCACATCCTGGATTCCTTCGGCATCATTAATCTGGTTGGCGAGCTGGAGGAAGAATTCGACATCTCGATCGGGCCGGAGGAAATGGTCCAGGAGAACTTTGATTCGGTAGATGATATCGAAGCCATGGTAGAGCGTCTGGCAGAGGAAGGGTGAAGAAGATCAATCAGGAGCATAAACGAAGGAGCAGAAAAAATTTCTCATAAGTTTATGCAGCAGCCCGGAGGAAAGATATGGCAGAAGAAACCATTCTGATCGCAGAAGATGACGAGGATATCGTAAGCATTTTAACTTTATATCTGGAGAATGCCGGCTATCAGGTCATTGCTGCTTTTGATGGCAGGCAGGCTTTAGAGGTTGTACAGACCAATAAAATTGATCTCTGTTTATTTGACATTATGATGCCAAAAATGAATGGCTATGACCTGATCCGTGAGGTTCGGAAGTCCTATTGTATGCCCATCATTATTATTTCTGCCAAGGACAAGGACAGCGACAAGATCCTCGGACTGGACATCGGAGCAGATGACTATATTCTGAAGCCTTTCAATCCTCTGGAAGTTGTCGCCAGAGTCCGGGCCGGATTGAGACGGTATTACAAGTTGAATCCGGCTGCAACGGACGAAGACAGCAATATTCTGAGATTCGGAGAGCTCACCATGGATACCGGAAGGATGACTCTCTATAAAGGGGACCGGGAGATCAAGGTTACCCCGACCGAGATCAAACTTCTGATGATGCTGATGAGAAATCCGGGCCGTGTCTATACCAAGGCACAGCTCTATGAGAATCTGAGTGGCGAAAATTACCTTTCGGATGATAATACGATCATGGTTCATATTTCAAATCTCAGGAATAAGATCGAGGAAGATCCGAGAAATCCCCGCTATCTGATCACTGTTCGCGGACTGGGTTATAAGTTCGGAAATAGCTGAGGAAATACAGATGACAATGAGACAGAAGAAAACACAGTCCATCTTTTTTTATCTCATGAAGAATCTTGCAATAGGCCTTCTTGCCATTCTGGCGGGGGGCTTCTTTGTTTTTGCATTCATTCTATGGGATTTCTTCGGCCTTTTTTCAGTGCCGGAGTATTCAAAAGGGCCGGATCTTAGCAAGCTGGAAAAAGACATTGAGAAAGCAGGAGACGATGACTATCAGGATATTGACACCACGGCTCTCGGAGAAAAAGGTTATTTTGAAATTCTGAATCAATCCGGTGAGGTCATCTATTCCGGGCGGCCGGGTAAAAAGAAGCACTACCAGCCTTATCAGATCAAATATATACCGGAAACCGATCATTCTCTTTATATCGATTTCAGCGAATTCATTGACAATAAGGAACCGATGTATCTCTTAAGCATCAAGAATTATGACAATTATGATGAAGAAAAAGAGGATAATCTGGTTCAGATCTTCAAAGAGGATGGAAGTATTGTCTTCTCCTCCGATAATGGAGACGATAAGAAGATTTCCAGCCGGGAATTTGCCTATATCAAGAAGAACGCGGATAAGCAGTTCGGAAGATATTATGGAAAGAAGATGGCCAGAGAGAAAAAGGTCTTTAAAAATCCGGATGGCGAAGGAGTGAGGGTCGCAGTTTTTCACTTTGAAAGTCCTTATGTCCAGTATAAGAGGGAACAGAATCGACTCTCTTATATCAGAGACATGGTACTGGTTGCTTTTATCATTTATGTGATTGTCATTACATTGCTTGTAGCTTTCTCTTTCTATAAGAAAATGAAGAAGCCGCTTTTGTCCTTAAAGGCTGCCATGGAGGAAGCTACCACAGGAAAGCGGGTCGAAGTTGACAGTCAGGT
This sequence comes from Lachnospiraceae bacterium, assembly GCA_029100405.1. Taxonomy (GTDB): domain Bacteria; phylum Bacillota; class Clostridia; order Lachnospirales; family Lachnospiraceae; genus Lachnocurva. The sequence continues at coordinate 11,628 of JAQXPG010000004.1, forward strand.
TGAAACCAGGGAGATCAGCCAGGTCATTGAAGCCTTTAATGCAATGGAGGATCGGCTGGAAAAGATGGATGCTGAGAGGGACAAGGCGAGGGAGGAGAGAAATACAGCTCTGTCTGATATCTCGCATGACCTGAAGACGCCGATCACAGTCATCGGAGGTTATGCAGATGCTTTAAGAGACGGCATTATTCCCATGGAAGACAGCAAAAAATATCTGGACATTATCAGTCAGAAGGCAAAGACGATGTCGGAACTCATTACCCAGTTTAGTGATTACAGCAGATTTGAAAATCCAAAATTCAAGATCTTCCTGGAAAGAGCTGACCTGGCAGAATATTTAAGAGCTTATATGGCCGAACAATTTAATGAACTGACACTGCAAGGCTATAAAGTAGAGACTGACATTCCGGATGAAGAGATTTTCTTTGATTTCGATCGAAGTCAGATGAAGAGAGTGTTTGAAAATATTATTTCAAATTCCTTGAAATACACAGAGCCCGGAACCACGATCTTCGTTTCCCTGGATGCGGATGAGAACAGGATCGAAATCATCCTTGGGGATGATGGACCAGGTGTATCAGAGGCATTAAAGGAGAAACTCTTTGATCCCTTCTCTGTTGGTGATCAGTCACGAAAGAGCGGAAAGGGAACCGGCCTCGGCCTTTCCATTGCAAAGAAGATCGTAGAGGCGCATGGAGGTACAATCAAGGTCATTGATTCTTATAGAGGAAAGGAAGGTCTCTTTTATCAGGTCGTTTTCTACAAGAGACCGGGACATTAGACAAAAAACGGATCCCTCCGGGATCCGTTTTTTGATGAGAAAAATCATAATTTTTGATGGGAAAATCACTATTTTCGATGAGAAAAATCACAATTCAGAAGGTTGTGAAATGATATTCCGTTGTCGAGTCGAATGCGATTCCGGCTCTGAGGATCGGCTGTACAAAGGAAGGAATATTGACTGCATTCGGGAAGAACTGGGTCTCGAAGGCAACGCCTGAGAAGGGCTCATAGGTGACGCCGTTTTTCCCCTTGGGGCAGTCTTTGACATAATTTCCACTATAGATCTGGATACCGGGCAGATCGGTCCATATTTCCATCTTTCTTCCGGACTTCTCCGATGCCATGTATCCGACGGGAGAAAGGCTGTCTCTTTTGGTCTTCAATACAAAATTATGATCATAGCCATGACTGATCCGGATCGGCTCGTAATCGTAATTGGTGAGGTCCTGGCCAAGCCTTCTTGGTTTACGGAAATCCAGGGGTGTGCCGTCTACCTTTTCGATTTCCCCGTGAGGGATCAACTCTTCATCGGTAGGGGTAAAATAGTCTGCATCCAGTTGAATCAAGGCATCCGTTGCCAGGCCGGAATCCTGACCGTCCAGATTGAAGTAACTATGGTTGGTCGGATTGAAAACCGTATCCCGGTCACTTGTAGCGTGATAATGGAGCGACAGCGTGTTGTCGTCTGTCAGACAATAAGTGACGGAAATCAGGACGTTTCCGGGGAAACCGCATTCCATATGCTCTTTCTGGATCGTATAAGTAATGGAATGTTCGCTATAGGCTGTTACTTCCCACATCTTATGTTGAAGTCCGTGATAGCCGCTGTGCAGGTTATTATGGCCATTATCGTTCGGATCCAGATGATAAGTCTCGCCGGCCAGAGTAAAAGCGGCATTTCCGATCCGGTTGGCATAGGGTGCCACCAGACAGCCAAAGCAGGGATCATTGACAAAATATGAGTCGAGATCCTGAAAGCCTAATACGACATCATCTAAATGTCCGTTTCGATCCGGAACATGCAGTTCCAGAAGATTGGCTCCATAATTCATTGTAACAAAATAGCTGCCGGAAGCATTGCTAATGGTATAGCGGTAAATTTCCTCGCCCTCCGGGCCATTTCCCCATTTCTTCTTCTCCATGATAACCTCCTAATACTGCTGCCGGTGATATAACCGGCCCCCTGTACAAAGATATGGTCAGGCCATACTTCATACGATATATACTTACAAAAATAAAGTATAGCACAGGATGGTGATCCTTGAAATAATGAACCGTCCTATCTTGCAATGGTTTTGTAAAATATCTATAATAAAGTTTGAAAAGAGACAAAGACCAATATCAGGGGGTATCTGTCTTAGAGCCTGATAGCCTGATGGGAAGGCATGGGAGACAAGCATGAAAAACTATGCAATTGGTGTGGATGTAGGCGGAACGACCATTAAAATCGGTCTGTTTACCAAGGAAGGACAGCTTCTGATTAAGGAAAAGATCCCTACGAATACGAATGATCAGGGAATCCATATTGTTCAGGATATTGCAGCTGCAATTGACAGTATCCTTAGTGCAAGAAGAATTGCAAAAGACAGTTTGATCGGAATTGGAATTGGTGTTCCGGGACCGGTACTGCCGGATGGCAGAGTCAATAAATGTGTGAATCTGGGCTGGGGAGTTTATCCTGTGGAAGCAGAACTTTCCAAAGCTTCCGGCCTTCCTGTCAAGGCTGCCAATGATGCCAATATCGCTGCCTTAGGCGAAGCCTGGATGGGAAGTGGTAAGGGATTTTCCAGTATTGTTATGGTTACTCTCGGTACCGGCGTCGGTGGCGGAATCGTTCTGAATGGAAAGATTCTTACGGGATTTGGCGGTGCTGCCGGAGAAATCGGCCATATCAAGGTGAACCCGGACGAAGTTACAGCCTGTAACTGCGGCCTGCACGGGTGCCTGGAACAGTATGCTTCTGCTTCCGGAATCATTCGCATGGGGCTCAGCAATAATCATCTGGATCAGTGGAAAGACAGCCCGCTCTATGGCAGGGACCATCTGACAGGTAAGGATATCACCGATGCTGCAAATGCCGGCGATCCGCTGGGATACGCCATTCTGAAGAAAGCGATGACATATCTCGGCAATGCACTTGCAACCATTGCAGATGTTGTAAACCCGGAAGCCATCCTGATCGGTGGCGGTGTATCCGAGGCAGGTCAGATTGTACTTGATTTAGTAACAGAACCTTTTGAAAAAAATGTATTTCATGCTTGCAAAAACACTAAGATTCTGTTAGCATTATTAAGTAACGATGCTGGTATCTACGGAGGCGCAAAACTGGCGATTGATAGTCAGGAATAACCTTCGTTTGATTATAGATCATGTTTCGCGAATAGCGAAGCAGGCAGCAGTAGCTGCCAGCATTTTCGATGCGTGGCTCAGTTTGGTAGAGCGCTGCGTTCGGGACGCAGAGGTCGCAAGTTCAAATCTTGTCGCATCGATGTGGCTGACACCTGTCAGTACATCATTCGAAGCGTGGCTCAGCTTGGTAGAGCGCTGCGTTAGGGACGCAGAGGTCGCAAGTTCAAATCTTGTCGCTTCGACTTCATAAATTAAGAAAAGAGCGGATTCATTTGAATCCGCTCTTTTTATTGCTCTTTCTTGCTGCCACCGGGGCTCATTACAAGGATAGGGGCCAGTTACTTCAATGGAGATTCGTTATCACAGTAGAGACTTCAATGTCTCGGCTCAGGAAGCTCCATGTGCTCAGCTGCCTTGAAACCTCCATTGATGAGGGCAGTTGTATACTGGATCAATTCCTCGATATTGATCGGTTTCTCGATCAACCATGTCTGGTAAATGGTTGCTATGCTGGTCATATAGGATTCCGTCAGGCTGGGGAAAGGCGTCTTCTGATAGAGGGTCTGGAAGATGTCGGAATGGAGGACCCGACCAATCACCTGATGACAGAAGGCCTGATTCTTTGGATCGCAGAGAAGAATGCGCTGGATACCGGTACAGTTATTCAGATATTGAAAGAATGTCCGAATGCAGCTTTCTACATTCCCTGCGACAATGTTCGGTTTCAGGGCCTCCATAATGTTGTTATAGGATTCCTCGCTGACAGTCTCAAGGAGATCATCCATGGACTTATAGTGGAGATAAAAGGTCTTCCGATTGATACTTGCTCTTTGTGTCAGGTTCGTAATGGTAATTTGATCCAGGCTCATTTCCTGAGCCAGACCATAAAAAGCTTCCTGAACAGATTTTAAAGTCCTTTTTACGCGCATGTCCATATGTTTTTCGCCCATTACGGTACCTCCTTACATCAAATTGTCTACGCAGCGCAGGCATAGAAAGTAGATCAAAAAAAGATTTGTCTCATATTATAAAACAGAAAAAGCAGTTTTAAAAGTTAAATCAAAAGAAATAACAGCCAGTTTTGTCAGAAAGATCCGGATTGGACATTTATTGGGTATTCGCTTTTGTTTCCGGAGTCAGAGGTGCGATAATATCAGAATTTTCGGACTCGATCGAGGTGTTGTTGTCAGTCGGATCCTTGGCCTTGTTTTCCTCCTGGTTTTGATCTGTCGCTTCCGTCTTGGAATAGGTGAATTTATTGGAACTGCGGAAGACGGTACTGTTGGATCCGACCTGGCTTACGACAATCGTATCCTGATCCTTAATATCAGAGTCATTGATGGTGAGACATTCACCGGAAATATAATTCGTGTCCACCTGTTCCCCGTTCACATAGACTTTGCACCATTTGGTGAAATTACTTCCATAGATATGGACTTTTCCATTGAAACTATAGGCCTGGTTCACCGTAATATCCTTGATTCCCATGACGAGGTCAGAGGAAGGATAGAGGTTGACTCCCTGATAGGCATAGCGCTTGCCGTAGAGCAGGTCGTATTGGAGCATATTCAGACGGTTTGTATAGTCAAGAGAGCCGGGAGTAATATTTTCCTTGATCATCTCCTGGTTAAATTGCAGCATGGTTCCGCTGTGCATACCGATCCGTCCAAGCTGGTCAGCGACCAGCTGATAAGAAGTCAGATCCTTGTCGGCTTTTTCCAGTCCGAAATTATTCCAGGTAACATAGCAGGTCTTAAAGATATTTTTTTCCTTCATATCGCCTGCAGTAAGTCCCATGGTCGGCAGATGGTCGCCAAACATCACAAGCAATGTAGGCTCGCCTCTCTGGTTTAACATGTCTACATAGTTCTTGATCCAGATATCCATTGCATGAACCTGATTGACGTAATATTCCCATTTATAGCGAAGACTTTCATCCTTGCCTTTGGCAGTTACCTTGATGGCAGGATCGTCAATGACTTTATAACCCGGGTAATTTCCATGGGTGGAAACAGTGATCGTATAGATGAAGTCCCTGTTTTCTGTGGAATCCAGGGCATCTTTTGTCGCACCGATCAGAATGTCATCGGTTGGCCAGGAACCGAGGGGAGTATATTCTGTGATATCGAGATTTTCTTTGGCGGTAAAGCTATCAAAGCCCATGCGGGAGAAGGCGTTGGCTCTGCTGTAGAAGTTTCCTCCATTATTATGAACCACATGGGTGCTGTAGCCCTGCATTTTCATATCATCAGCATAGCTTTCCACACTGCGGTTCTTTAAAACTGTTTTCTGAGGGATCTCTCCCGGGCCGAAGAAGGAAACCGACATACCGGTCAGCATTTCAAATTCGGTATTACTGGTCCCGGCACCGACAACAGGAACGGTCAGATGTCCGGTCGTATAATTCTTTTGCAGAGAATGTATAAAGGGAATCGGGTCCTCGGAGAAAGAGAGATAATTGACCTCCGTCGGATCGAAAAAGGATTCCAGGAGAACCACGATGACATTAGGACCGGTTTTTTTACTGGACGATTCCGGGTCTGTTTGTCCGGTAATGGTCGTTTGCTCCTCGTCCCTATCACTTAGAACCTGTTGAACTGCCCGGTTGGAGTAGCCTAGAGGGCGCCTCATGCCACGGTCGGTCATGGAGGTGGAGAAACCGTAGATATAACCGTTGTCGAGATATCCCTGGGCTAAATTTCCAAAATAGGAATCGATCAGTCCGTTTGACTGTAAGAACTTGCCGGATAAGGGCAGGGAGACCCAGAGGGCAATCACCACGATCAAACGAAGCCAGAAGGGTGAACGGCTTTGGAACTTCTTTCCTTTAAAGAAGAGACGGACCAGGAAGAAAGCGAAAATCAAAAGGCCGGCAATGGCCAGAATGGCCTCCCAGGCGGAGAAATACTTGGAGTCCTTCATTGTAAAGAGGTCTCCGATCATGGAGAGATCGGAAAATCCGAAAGGGGAGACTCGGTTTAAGAGCAGGACGCAGTTTATAATGCCAAGTGTAACAAGAAGCCCGGTGACGATTCTCCGGATAAAGGTACGCCTCTGAAACAGGATGGCAATCGAATAAACGACAAAAATAATGAAGGAATTGTAGAGAAAAGGAATCGGATGCAGACCGACAAATTTCAGGGCTTCGATCAGGGAATGGCGGGACAGCCATTCGAGAATGATATCCAGAAACATAGACCATGGGATCATGATCAGAAAGTCGTGGTTCGCTGCAAAATTACGGAATTTTTTCATTGGAAGTCTATGGCCTCATATTTGAAGTTCTATTTATAGTAAGATATAATATTTTTTCAGTTACGAGATTATAGCATGATAAAAAATTGATGTAAACCCGAAGAGGAGGGATAAATCTTCTATGAACTGGTATCATCTCACAATTAACTGGGTCTATCTGGCTCTTTTGTCGGCTCTCTTTTTCGGGTTAGCGCCGGTTTTCCTGAAAGCCTCCCTGAAACGGACAAAAGTATGGGTCAGTATGGCTTCGGCAGTAACGGTACAGACGATTCTGCTTCTGGCTTTTTATCCGGGGAAGGCTTTTGGCTTTTTTACAGCCTTTCGGGGAAGAACGATGAAGAGCTGGCTTTTATTGATCCTTATTGCTATTGTATTCTTTCTCTCTACAGCCTTCTTCTTCCTTTCCTTGCAGAAAGCCGGGCTGAGCCGGAGCCTTTCTCTCTTTTCGCTTCGAACGCTTCTTCTTCCCATCCTTTTCTATTTTCTGTTTCAGGAGACAATGGCAGCCAAGAATTGGTATGCTCTGGGAATTGCCCTGATCGGTTTGATATTACTCCTGATCGGGGGAGAAGGGAAGTCGGAAAAATCATGGATCCTTTTTTCAATCCTTTCCCTGGGATTCAATCTTTTGGGACAGGTTCTGAACCGTTTCTTCGGTCTGGGCCTGGATGGGAATTTTCAGCTTGCCTTCCTTAGTTTCTTTTCTTCTATTTTAAGCTGGATCCTTCTCTTGATACAGAGAGGGGGAGCGGAGCTTAAGAGAGTAACTGTATACCAGGGATTCTTTATGGCAGCGGGCGGTCTTCTGTCCGGCCTGGCAGTTGTCTTCTTAAGGCAAAGTCTGAGTGGCGGTCAGGGAATTGTCTATACGCTGCATGGACTGGCTCTTCCCATAGCGATTCTTACGGCAGCGGCACTGTTACGGGAGAAATTGACGGGACGGGCTGTTCTTGGCATGCTCTTTCTAACGGTGGGCTTAATGCTTCCGAATCTATTATAAGCGTTCACTGTCTGGCCGGATTCCTGCCGGACTCCCTTTCTAGAAAGGAATATATCTGCTTTGGAACTTTCATTTAGAGAAAAAGGATTGAATAAGAAAACAAAACAGAAGATCCTGCGTCTTGTTCTGGTTTTTCTTGCGGCATTCCTTGTTTTTTTCCTTTGGCTGAACCGGAGCCGGGACCACTCGGCATCGGAGGTGAAGAGCCCGACACTGCCTGTGGTCATGGTGAATTATCATGGCCAGGAAATCGATGAGCTCTTCGGCTACACCGGGGATATGGATGCGCTCTATATGAGAAATGCAGTCGCACCCCTGGAGGACGATCGGAAACTGAATCTCAAGGTTAAAACCTATGGAAGAGAGATCCAAAAAATATCCTATGAGGTTCGTTCTCTGGATACCGAGAAGAAGATCGCGGATGAGGATCAGGTAAAATTTGCGACAAAGAAAAACCAGATCCAAACGAGTCTTCAGATTGCAAATCTGATTGAAGAAAATAAGGAATATCTCCTGGTCCTGACACTTTGGACTGATCAGGGGAAGGTTCGCTATTATTGCCGGATCGTTCAGGAAACAAACAGTCATGTGGCAGAGTGTATGGATTTCGCCCATTCTTTCCATACCATGGCACTGAATAAGGATGGTGAAGGAGTAGATGCATATCTCGAAACAGATGGCCAGAACAATGATTCTTCGAACCTTCAGAAGGTGGACATTCATTCGACGGCAGACCAGGTAGCCTGGAAATCTTTTGATGGAAGCCTGTCCGGGAGCCCTAAGATGGAACTTACGGAGGTGACATCTGACTATTCTGCCATGGAAATGACTTATCGGATGACAGGAAAGGACCAAAGCGGGGAAAAGACCTACTTTAATGTCAAGGAGTATTTTAAGATCCGTTACCTTTCCGGGCAAATGTATCTCCTGGACTACCAGAGAAGCATGAACCAGATCTTTGATGCGGCGAGGATTCAATTTTCGGAGGAAGGTCTCTTGAAACTGGGGCTTGCTGATCGAAATCTGAACTATATTTCCAATGCAGTCGGAACGGTAACCGCCTTCGAAATGGACGGGGAACTCTATGAATTCAATGAGAATACCGGAGACTTGATCCAGGTATTCTCTTTCCGTAGAGGAAATCTCGGCGACAGCCGGCTGAATCACCAGGCCCACGCCATCAAGCTCTTAAATATGGACGAGACGGGGACGCTTGACTTTGTTGTCTATGGCTATATGAATGCAGGCCCTCACGAGGGCAGATGCGGCATCGGTCTCTATCACTACAGCAGCCGGACACAAAATACGAAGGAACAAGCCTTCATCCAGTCCAGTAAGTCCTATCAGATCTTGAAGGCGAGTTTCTCGGATCTCCTCTATAAGTCCAATGAAAATAACTTCTATGTCATGGTCGATGGCACTCTTCTGAAAATTGATCTGAATACCCTGGAGACGTCTGAAAAGCTGACACAAATGAAGACCAGTCAGTATGCTGCATCAAAGACCGGGCGGTATCTGTCCTGGACAGACAAGGACCAGCCGTCGGAACGCATCCATGTGATCGACCTGGAGACGGGAGAGCGTTTTGATATCAAGGCGGGGGCTGATGAACTTCTTCGCCCTCTGGCCTATATTGATAATGATTTCGTTTATGGCAGTGTGAGAAAGGCAGATCTCCCCCCGGATTCTGCCGGCAGTCCTTATCCTATGTATCAGATCACGATTGCACAAATAAAGGGCAATCGGGCAGAGACTTTAAAACAATATTCGAAAGATGGCAGTTTCATTACCGATGTCAGTGAAGATTCTTATACGCTTTACCTCAGCATGGCCACACGTGGATCGGATGGAAGCCTGCTTTCGCAGGGCCAGGATACCATTAAGGACAATGCAGGAGAGAGGAACCAGTCTGTTAGTCTGATTACGAATGCGGGAGGCAGCGGCGGATATACGCTGGTTCTGCAGATGGCAGAACTAAAGGATCCTGCAAAGTCTTTCCACTTCATCCGGGCAGGGTTTGTGGAGGCAGACAGGGGTCGGACGATTTCTGTCAAGGCGAGTCGTTCCGAACAGCAGTACTATGTCTATGTTGGCGGAAATGTGGTCGATTCCGGAAGTGATCCGGTTGCAGCGATTCAGAAAGCGGACAGTGAGATGGGGATTGTTGTGGATAACTCTGCCCGTTACATCTGGAAGCGTGGAAAGAAGTCTTATCGGAGCAGTCTGACCCTGCAGGCCGGAAACCAGAATCAGAACCAGAATCAGGAAAGCGATTGCCTGGCAGCGATTCTGCAGTTTGAAGGGAAGAATGCAGATACGGCAGGTCTTCTGGCAGGAGGAAATTCGGCTTTGCAGATCCTGCAGGCGAACCTGGAGCCTGCAGTCTGTCTGGATCTGACAGGCATCAATCTGAGCCAAGCTCTGTATTATGTGGGGAACGGCACCCCGGTCTATGTGAAGATGAAGTCCGGGCCGGCGCTTCTGGCCGGATACAGTTCCTCGAATGTATCGATCTTCCATCCGGAGAGCGGGAATTATGAGAGTATGTCGCTGGAGGCAGCAGAAGGGGATATCGCCCAGGCCGGATCGGTCTATATTGCCTATGTGAAGTAAGAAACAGGGTAGAGGAAGAAAAAGAGAGACCGGAGAAGAATTCTTCTCCGGTCTCGGAGTGAAGACAAAGGCGCTGTGAAAAAATGATTATCTCATTTTTTCACAGCCCCTTATTTTACGTACGGTCTTATTTTACGTAATTATGATTTCCTGCCCTTGGTCCTCTCGTTATACTTGGTTACCACATGGTTAATTCTATCATAGGGGTCTAAGAGGCCGGACATCGAAGCATTGTGATTTAAGGTATCGATGATGTAGGCAATGTACTTGGACATATCACAGCTGATATAGTAATCGCGGGACAGAAGCTCGGGAGTCTGATAGGTCAGATTGGTTGTGACAACTCGATAGATCGTACCGTCCTCCACTGCTTTATCGAAAGAGGAAAGCCCGTTGGTGAAGAGTCCGAAGGTTGCGACAACGAAGATCCTGCCGGCCTTTCTCTTCTTTAATTCATGAGCTACATCGATCATGGATTCGCCGGAGGAGATCATATCATCGATGACAATAACATCCTTTCCCTCGACATCGGAACCCAGGAATTCATGAGCAACAATCGGATTCCGTCCATCGACAACGCGGGAGTAATCTCTTCTCTTATAGAACATACCCATGTCAACGCCCAAAACAGAAGCGAGATAGACAGCTCTCTGGGTTGCACCCTCATCCGGGCTTACGATCATGAGATGATCATTATCCAGCTTCAGATCATTCTCGTTGCGTAGAATATTCTTTATGAATTGATAATAAGCCGGAACGGATTCGAAACCATGCAGAGGGATGGCATTCTGCACCCGGGGATCATGAGCATCGAAGGTGATGATGTTATCAACACCCATGCTGACCAGCTCCTGGAGCATGAGCGCACAGTCCAGGGATTCACGGCCGGAGCGCTTATGCTGGCGTCCTTCATAAAGGAAAGGCATAATGACATTGATTCGCTTGGCCTTACCATTGGTGGCAGCAATGATTCGCTTCAATTCAGCATAGTGGTCGTCCGGTGAATAGTGATTGACCTGACCGCATACCTTATAAGTGCAGTTCCAGTTTGTGACATCAGTCAAGAGATAGAGGTCAAGGCCCCTGATCGACTGATTGATCATGCCCTTTCCTTCGCCGGAGCCGAAACGGGGAGCTTCCGCATCGACGATACAGGAATGTCTCTTGTAAGAAGCATTGGCCGCATCAATAAAACGATCCTTTTCGCGCTTTCCTCTCCACGAAACGAGGTATTCGTTTACCTCATCGCCGAGGGGCAGGCAGCTTTTCATCGGAATGACACCCAAGGGTGCGATGGGTGTAGTACAGGACAGCTGATTGTCATTAGGCATGAATTTTTCCTCCTGAGATAGATTGTGCATTACTTCTTCTCCAGACTCTTTCGGAGACGAATGTCCTGGCCGAAGAGTTTGATCAGAGTATAGTTGCTTGTGATTCTGGATAAAACGCGCTCGCCGTAGCGGTCGCGGAGCTCCCCAAGGGTAAGATTCGTGGTGATGATCGTGGAATGTCTGCGAATGAGACGTTCGTTTATGACCTGAAACATCTGGGCAGTTGTAAATTTGTTCTGCATTTCTGTCCCAAGGTCGTCAATGATCAATACATCACAAGAGAATATATTATCATAATCTTCGTCCATTGTGTGATCATGGTCGAAAACATGTTTTTCCAACAGCTGAAAAAATTGAAAAGCGGTAAAATATATGACCGAAATGCCCTGGTCCAGAAGGCTTCTGGCACAGCAGTTGGTCAGGAAGGTCTTCCCGGTCCCGGTATCTCCATAAAGCAAGGCATTTCCGCCCAGGACCTTAAAATCCCTTGAAAAACCCTTCATCAGAGACAGGGCCCGGCCGGCAGCTTCTCTTGGAGACCTGCCTTCCTTTGCATCCTTTTGATCGGAATAGAAATCCAGAGTGAAGTCATTAAAAGACTGGTTCTCCAGTTCTTCTGTGATATGAGACTGGCGGTAGACCAGGTCGATTGCAGCCTGACGAAAGCAGTGGCAGCGTTCGTTTCCGATAAAACCGGTATCCTTACAGTCGGGGCAGTGGTATTGCATCTCCATGTAATCCTTGGGATATCCGGCCCCCTCCAGAAGCGAAGATCGTTCCAGGATCAGATCATTCAGTCTTGAGGACAGGGCATCTTCGTAAGAATGATCAGAGGATGGGTTTTCCAGCCTCATTTTGGCAGCTTCATAAGCCGCATCGGAGATCTCTCTTCGGATTTCCCGGATACGGGGGATTTTCGCTTCGACTTCCCGAATGTGTGCCTCCATGCGATCGGTATCAATGGCTCGCCGGACCTCGTAGTTTCGCATCAGGGAATCATATTGTTCATTCGTCAGGGACATAGCTTTGCTCTTTTCGGACTGATATTGATTTGCTTGATCCGCATTTTACTGTAGAAGACGCTTTTCCAAGGCCTGGAGAGAAGCATCATCATAAGAAGGAGAAGAAGGTGTTTCCTTCCTGCCGATATTGGATCCACTGCCCTTCCCGCCGGTCCGGCTGCTTCTTGCAGCATGGCTCATGTCCTGGTTTTTCACTTCACTTAAAGTATGAACATGTGCCTTGTTCCAGTTGGAGAGGATGGTGTCCGCATATTCGAAGCTGGCCTTTCCGGTCTGCATCACAGTCCTCTGACAGGCTTCAAAGATCAGATCTTCCGTAAAAGCATATTCCTTGGTCCAACGGGCCAGAAATTCCTCTTCCTTCGGTGTCAGTTTTCTTCCCTGAATGCCGAAGGCCTTCATGATGGCATAATAGGCATTCGAATGGATATCGGATGCCAGACGTGCTTCCGCCTCCGTTGTAATGCCCTCCTTTTTCCAGTTCAAAGCGACCTTATTCATATAATAGATGCTCTTGTGACCGGCTGCAATGCATTCTTCCACCAGAAATTCGATCAATTCGATGGAAAGCCCCAGTGTCCAGTGCCAGAAAAGGATGGTATCGGATTCGTTCTGGTTCATAGGCTTTTCGAAATACTGCTCGGTAACATAGATCAGCTCCTTCGAAGCCTCATCTCTGCTGATGGTCTGCCGCTCTTCCGGAGAGAAGTTCGGCTTGGTCGGTATTTCTCCTCTGTCTTCCGAAATATCGACCGGAGCGGAAGAAACCTCTTCTCGAACCGGCTCGTCCTTTGGCGAGGTTTTTTCTTCGGGCATTTTCTGCAGATTGACCGTCAGAGGCGCCAACTGATCATCATCAGGATCCAACATGCAGATCCCGACCAGTTTCCCTGCCTTATCGTATTCCAGGCGAAGGAGATGGCGGTCCTGCCAGTAGTCCAGAGCTTTTACGATATCCCGTTCCGTATGGCCGAGCTGATCGGCAAAACCTGAGATGGAAAAAGAATAACCGCGGCCGGAAAGACAGCGAAGCAGATAGAGATAGATCTTCACATATTCGCCGTCCGCTTCCGGGAGATAATGGTCAATAAAGGTATTGGAAACACAGGTCACCTGTTTCTCGGACACTGTGTGTAAAGTAATGAGATCAGACATGAATTTCCTCCTAGAATCTATCGCCGAAATTATACCATAAAGACACAGGCCTGCAAAGAAAGGCAGGTGGTGGAAGTATCCACAAGGGGAAAAGTGCATATTGTGGATAAGTCTTGACGATAGCGGAAAAATCACAAGAAAAAATCCACAACTCTTGTCGAAAACCTTCAACAAAGAATTGTGGATAAAGTGGATAACTTTTATTTCAGGAGATCTTCTCCAACATTTACGATGTTTCCGGCGCCCATTGTTATCAACAGATCGCCGTTCATAGAATTTTTTTTCACCCAGTCTTCAATTTCAGGGAAGGAGTGGAAATAGTAGGCTTCCTTGCCGAGCTTTTTCAATCCCTTCTCGATATCAGCGGAGCTTACCCCATAGATATCCTGCTCTCTGGCAGCATAGATAGGGGCCAGAACAACGACGTCTGCGAGAGAAAGGGCCTGAATGAAGTCGGGGAGGAAGGCCTTGGTCCGGGTATAGGTATGAGGCTGGAAAATGACAACCAGTCGTTTGTGCGGATAATTCAGGGCGGCATTTAAAGACGCCTTGATCTCCGTTGGATGGTGAGCATAGTCATCAATAATAACAGCACCATTGGAAAGCTTTCCCTTGTATTGGAAGCGCCGGTCAGCACCGGAGAATTTTGCAAGTCCGCTTTGGATCTTGTCATAAGAAATACCCATTGCCCGAAGAACTGCGATAGCAGACAAGGCATTTCCGACATTATGCCGGCCTGGTACATGGAGAGCGATGGGATCAAGCTTTTGACCGAAAGCGACAGGTGTGAAAGACGGATATCCGAATTCGTTATAGCTGATCTCTTCCGCGTGATAGTCATCTTCTTCCGTAAATCCGAAAGACACCACCTGACAGGGAGCATCCTTCACGATTTCTCTGTAATCAGGGATCTCCCCGTTAATGACCAGAAGACCATCTTTTGCGGTATTTCCGACAAATTTGTGGAAGGACTTTCTCTCGTTTTCCAGGGTCTTAAAGTAGTCCAGATGCTCGGCATCAATATTTAAAATGATGCTGTATCTCGGGAAAAGAGAGAGAAAACTGTCCGTGTATTCACAGGCTTCTGCCACAAAGACATCGGAGGATCCGACCCGGATATTAGACTGAATGGGCTTGAAAATTGCGCCGACAGAAATGGTCGGATCGGCCTCGGCTTCCAGAAGGACCTGACTGATCATGGAAGTTGTCGTGGTCTTGCCATGTGTGCCGCTGACAGCGACCGAGTTTCTGAAGTGTTCCATGATCTGGCCGAGAAGCTGGGCCCGGGTCAGCATAGGCTTTCCGGTTTCCTTTGCCCGGACAAATTCCGGATTGTCCGGATGGATGGCAGCGGTATATACAAAGACATCGGTGGAAGGGTCTACATTTTCAGCTGCCTGAGGATAGGAGATCTTAGCACCCATCTTCTCCAGATGGCGGGTGAGATCCGATGGCGTGCGGTCAGATCCGCTGACCTTGAAATGCCGGTCCAGAAGGACCTGTGCGAGACCGCTCATACTGATACCGCCGATGCCGATGAAATGTACATGAAGTGGCTGATTGAAGTTGATTTTAAACATAAAAAATGCCTGCTCTCTAAACCTGTAGGATCGTACTGATCTCATGATCTACCGAATAAATTCTTCCTATATATACTACGCTTTTTTTCCTTTTGCAAGAAAAGGAAAAATACAAGCCATGGAAAAATAAAAAAAGAAGCAACATGTGTAGAAAAATTCACCTGAAATTTGTGAAAATTATGTGTTTGCAAGGGAATAACTATGCTATACTTTAGTCAAGTTTACAAATGCGACTGTCAAATTGACATTTTTTTCCACTAGGCAGTTGTTGGTTTTCAATCTATTGAAACGGGGTGAGCACATGGGCAGTAAAGAAATGATAGCAATGCTCCTTGCCGGCGGCCAGGGATCCAGACTGGGCGTTTTGACATCGAACGTTGCAAAACCGGCGGTTGCTTTTGGCGGAAAGTACAGGATCATCGATTTCCCACTTTCAAATTGTATCAACTCCGGAATTGATACGGTTGGCGTCCTGACGCAGTATCAGCCATTGGTACTGAATTCCCATATCGGAATCGGTATTCCTTGGGATCTGGATCGTAATAATGGCGGCGTAACCGTTCTTCCGCCGTATGAGAGAAGCAGTAATGCAGACTGGTATTCCGGAACAGCAAATGCGATCTATCAGAATCTGAATTACATGGAAAGCTATGATCCGGATTATGTCCTGATCCTTTCCGGAGACCATATCTATAAGATGGATTATGAAGCCATGCTGGACTTCCATAAGCAGAACAAGGCGGATGTCACGATTGCGGCAATTCCGGTTCCGATCGAAGAGGCCAGCCGCTTCGGCGTCGTTGTCTGTGATGAGAACAAGCAGATCGTGGAATTCGAAGAGAAGCCGGAACATCCCAAGTCCAACCTCGCTTCGATGGGGATCTATATTTTCAGCTGGCCGGTTTTGAAGGAAGCCCTGATCAAGCTGAAGGATCAGCCGAACTGCGATTTCGGTAAGCATATCATTCCCTATTGCCATAATGAGGGCATGCGGATCTTCGCCTACGAATTCAATGGCTACTGGAAGGACGTCGGAACGCTTGGATCCTATTGGGAAGCCAATATGGAGCTGGTCGATCTGATCCCGGAATTCAATCTCTATGAGGAATTCTGGAAAATATATACCAAACAGACCATGATCGAACCACACTATATCGGGGAAAACGCGAGGGTAAAAAGAGCAATTATCGGCGCGGCAGACCAGATCGACGGTTCTGTAGAAAACAGTGTTCTCGGACCGGGCGTTATCGTTGAAGAAGGTGCCATTGTCCGGAATTCTATTCTGATGCGTGGCGTACATATCAAGAAAGGGGCTGTGATTGATAAGGCAATCATTGCTGAGAACACAGTCGTAGGAGAGAATGCAAAACTGGGCGTCGGAGAGTATGCTCCGAGCAAACTGTCCCAGAAGGTCTATGCATTTGATCTCGTGACCATTGGTAATGATTCTGTGATCCCGGACAATGTTTCCATCGGGAAGAATACAGCTATTCATGGCAAAACAGAGGAAAGCGACTATCCAAACGGACTTCTGGAGAGTGGCGGCTATATTATTAAGGCAGGTGAATGAGCATGAAGGCATTGGGAATTATTCTGGCAGGTGGCAACAACACACGAATGGGCTCTCTCTCCGATAAGCGGGCAATCGCCGCAATGCCGGTGGCAGGCAGTTATCGGAGTATTGACTTCACTCTTTCCAACATGACAAATTCGCATGTTCAGACGGTGGCTGTACTATCGCAGTACAATGCCCGTTCTCTGAATGAACATCTGAATTCGGCCAAGTGGTGGAATTTCGGCCGGAAACAGGGCGGACTCTTTATTTTCACACCGACGGTTACGACCAATAACAGCTGGTGGTATCGGGGAACAGCAGATGCAATGTGGCAGAATATTGATTTCCTGAAGGAACGCCATGAGCCCTATGTCATTATCTCGAGCGGTGACTGCATCTATAAGATGGATTTCAATAAAGTCCTGGACTATCACATTCAGAAACAGGCCAATATCACAGTCGTATGTGCCAAGTGTCCGCAAGGGGATGACATCAAGCGCTTTGGTGTTGTCAAGATGGATATGGATGGTCAGATCACTGATTTTGAAGAGAAGCCAATGGTTGCTCATTCCAATATCGTATCGACCGGCATTTACATCATTCGCCGCCGCGCTTTGATCGAGCTTTTGGAGCAGTCGAACCGGGAAGGAAGATATAATTTTGTCACCGATATCCTGATCCGCTATCTTGGAATGAAGAAGATCTACGGCTATATGCTGGATGATTACTGGCGGAATATTTCAACGATTGAAGCCTACTATAAGACGAACATGGATTTCCTGAACAGGGATGTCCGTATGCATATGTTTGAGGAAGGAGCACCGATCTATTCCAAGGCCATGGATCTGGCACCGGCAAAGTATAATGAGGGAGCCGATGTGAGAAACAGTCTGATCGCCAGTGGCAGTATCATTAACAGCAAGGTCGAGAACTCCGTTCTCTTTAAGAAGGTTTTTGTCGGAAACGGCTGCACCATCAAGAATTCCATCATTATGAACGGAGCCTATATTGGGGATAATGTATATGTTGAGAACTGTATCGTGGAAAGTAATGAGACCTTACTGAGTAATACAAGCTATGTCGGCAAGGACAGCATTATGGTTGTTTCGGAGAAACAGAACCGCTACGGAGTATAAGTATAATAGGGGGCCGATATGAATATTACGGATATCAGAATACGAAAGATCGAAAAGGAAGGCAAAATGAAGGCCGTTGCCTCTATCACGATTGACAATGAGTTTGTTGTTCATGACATTAAGGTGATCGAGGGAGAAAAGGGACTCTTCATTGCAATGCCAAGCCGCAAAGCAACGGACGGTGAGTATAAGGACATTGCTCACCCGATTCGATCGGAGACAAGAGAAAAGCTGCAGAATATGATTCTGGACCGTTATCGGAAGGATATTCTCGAAGAAGAATAACAGGGAAGAAGAATCGTTCAAGAAACCGGGGAAGGCAGAAGCCGTCCCCGGTTTTTGAGGTTTTATCAGAAAAATTATGATAGCGGGATAGTTGCCATTGGGATAGCATGCGGCTATTATTTAGAAGTTGGTTGTGATGTTCAGTGGAATCATTGGGGAGGGTCAAAATCACACAAACCGGACTTACTTTTGGTATATTTTTGTTCATCTGAGACATGTCAGGAGGAAAACATGAAGATCATCGCAGGATTGGGAAATCCGGGCTTACAATATCAGAAGACCCGTCATAATGCAGGCTTCGACGCCATTGACTGCATCGCAGAGAAATATGGGATCCCGGTGCAGAAGGAGGAAGGAAAAGCTCTGACCGGGAAGGGAAGGATCGGGGCTCATGCTGTCCTTCTGGTAAAGCCACAGACCTATATGAATAACAGCGGGGAAAGTATTCGGGCCCTGATGGATTACTACAAGCTTTCGCCAGAGGATCTGATCGTCTTCTGCGATGATGTCATGCAGGATGTCGGACGTATGCGGATCCGAAAAAAAGGATCGGCCGGCGGACATAATGGTTTAAAGAGTATTATTGCCTGTCTTGGAACGGAAGATTTCGTCCGTGTCCGCTTGGGCGTTGGGAGACTCATGCCGGGCAGAGATATGGTCGCTCACGTCCTGGGGCATTTACCCGTAGAAGAGAGGGAGAAACTGGACCGGATCCTTCAGGACTCTGCCGACTGCCTGGAACTCCTTCTGGACGGCCGTTTTGATGATGCGATGACGAAATACAATGGATTGCAGGAGTAGGGACATGAATGTCTTTTTGACACCCTTCCAAGGTCTTTCGGATGTAGAAGAACTGAAGGACCGCTTGAAAAAACATAAAAAACCGGAATATCTGCAGTTGTCCGGGGTGACAGACGCCGGGAAGGCTCTGGTCAGCTTCGCCCTCTCTTATGATGCTCCGGTTCGGCTTCTCGTGACGAGCGATGAACAGAGAGCCAGAGATCTCTATGAGGAGATGCTGGCCTTTGACCCGGCGACCTATTATTTCCCGGGCAAGGACCTGCTCTTCTTCCAGTCGGATGTCCGCGGCAATGCCTTGACCATTCCAAGAGTCACGGCAATGGATGCCATCCTGTCCGGACAGAAGATGACCCTGGTCACCAGTGCCGGGGCACTGATGAACCGGCTTCCGGAGGCAGATGTCTTCCGGCAGGGCATTCGAAGCATTTCCCTCGAAGATGAATTGGATCTGGAAGAATTTCGGAAGTTTTTGATCCGGGATGGCTACGAAGCCCTTCCCATGGTGGAGGAGAAGGGTCAGTTTTCCGTGCGTGGCGGTATCGTCGATGTCTTTCCTCTGAATCTGGATCATCCGGTTCGAATTGAGCTCTTCGGCGATGAGGTGGATTCCATTAAACTCTTTGAGGTCGGTTCCCAGCGGTCTACGGAAAACCTGGAATCAGTCCGTATTCTGCCTGCGGTAGAATTTGTCCTTTCCGATCAAGAGCAAAATCAGGGACTTCAAAAGATGCGAAAGGATCTGGACCGCCTTTATCAGAATTTTCGGGAGCAAATGCAGACCGAGGCCGCATATCAGTTAAAACGCACGACTGAGGAAGCCATCGAAAGGATCGAATCCGGCTGGAGCCGGCAGGAGATCGAAACCTATCTCCCCTATTTCTTCCCCAATGCAGGGTGTCTTTTGGATTATCTGCCCAAGGACTGTCTGGTTCTGTTGGACGAAGGAAGAAGACTTCGGGAAAATGTGGATGAGATCGAAAGAGAATTCCAGGATTCCATGAAGCATCGTCTGATGAAGGGAAATCTCCTTCCCGGTCAGATGGAACTTCTGATCAGTGTCAATCAGCTGCTTTTCCGTCTGCAGACCTTTTCCGGTATTGTCCTGTCAACCTTGGATGTGGCCGGAAGGATCGTACCGGTTGCTGAGCAGTATCACATTGATATGCAGCAGGGGACAAGTTATAACGGAAGCTTTGAACTCCTCTTAAAGGAATTGGCGATCTACCGGCAGCGGAAGGAAAGGGTCCTTCTGGTTACCCAGTCCAGAACCCGTGGCAAGCGTCTGGCGCAGGACCTTTTGGAGCATGATGTCAGGACTTTCTATTCAGACAGCTATGACAAGGAGATTCAGCCCGGAGAGGTGATGGTCACCTATGGACAGATCAGCCGGGGATTTGAATTTCCTGCCAGTGGTTTTGTCATCATTGCAGAGTCGGATATCTTCGGCCAGCATCGAAAGAAGAGGAAGAAAAAACAGAAAAAGTACGAAGGGGAGAGCATCTCAGGCTTTCGGGATCTTACCCCCGGAGACTATGTGGTCCATGAGAATCACGGCCTGGGCATCTACCGCGGAATCGAGAAGATCGAGGTCGATGGTGTTTTAAAAGATTACATTAAAATCGAATATGCCAAAGGCTCTGTTCTCTATGTCCTGGCAACCCAGCTTGACAGTATTCAGAAATATGGCGGCGCTGACGGAAAGAAACCCAGGCTCAATACCCTGGGTGGTCAGGAATGGTCCAAAACCAAGGCTAAGGTGCAGTCCGCAGTCGGAGTCATTGCCAAAGACCTGGTAGATCTCTATGCTGTCCGTCAGGAGGATAAGGGATACCAGTACGGGCCGGACACCGAATGGCAGAAGGAATTTGAGGAATCCTTTCCCTATGAAGAAACCGATAGTCAGCTTTCGGCCATTGAAGATGTAAAGCGGGACATGGAATCCCCGAAGATCATGGACCGGCTGATTTGCGGTGATGTCGGCTACGGGAAAACGGAGATCGCCATGCGGGCTGCCTTCAAAGCCGTCCAGGAAAATAAACAGGTGGTCTATCTCGCTCCGACCACCATTCTCTGTGACCAGATCTACAATAATTTCGTCCAGAGAATGAAAGACTATCCGGTCACGATCGCAGAACTGTCACGTTTCCGCTCAGAGACGCAGCAGAAGGAGACCATCAAGCGGTTGAGGCAGGGGCTGGTTGATATTGTGATCGGCACCCACAGAGCTCTCTCGAATGATGTTAAATTCAAGGATCTGGGCCTTCTGATCATCGATGAGGAGCAGAGATTCGGCGTTCGTCATAAGGAAAAGATCAAGCAGATGAAGAAAAATGTCGATGTGCTTTCTCTGTCTGCGACGCCGATCCCCAGGACCCTCCACATGAGTCTGGTCGGTATTCGGGATATGAGCGTCCTGGAAGAAGCACCGATCGACCGGCAGCCCATACAGACCTTTGTCTTTGAATATAACGAAGAAATGATCCGGGAGGCAATTGCGAGAGAGTTATCCAGGGACGGACAAGTTTACTTCGTTACCAATCGGGTGCGGAATATTGCAGACGTGGCTGCCCGGATCCAGGAACTATTGCCGGATGCCACCGTTGCCTATGCCCATGGCCAGATGAATAAGAGCGACCTGGAAGAGATCATGGCCCGTTTCCTGAACCAGGAGATCGATATCCTGGTTGCAACAACGATTATTGAGATCGGTCTGGATATTCCGAATGTAAATACCATTATTATCAGTGATGCGGACCGGATGGGTTTGTCCCAGCTCTATCAGCTGAGAGGCCGGGTCGGCCGGAGTTCCCGGACAGCCTATGCTTTCTTCCTTTATAAGAAGGATAAGATCCTGAAGGAAGATGCAGAGAAGAGATTGTCCGCTATCCGGGAGTTTACGGACCTGGGATCCGGATTCAAGATCGCCATGCGGGATCTGGAGATTCGCGGAGCCGGAAATATGCTCGGAAAAGAGCAGCACGGCCACATGGAGGCGGTCGGCTATGACCTCTATTGCAAGATGCTGAATGAGGCAGTCAAGAAAGAAAAGGGAGAAGCAGTCGAGGAAGACTTCGATACAACGGTCGAGATCGATCTGGATGCTTATATCCCGACGGGCTATATTTCAGACGAAATGCAGAGACTGGATATCTATAAGAGAATTGCCAGCATCCGGACCGAAGAGGATGCGCTGGAAATCTATGATGAATTGATTGACCGTTATGGAGAGCCGGGCCGGTCGGTAGAAAATCTGATCGAGATTGCTAAATTAAGGGCGCATGCGAGAAGGGCCTATATCTCAGAAATGCGGCAGACCAAGGATATGCTTCGGATCGTTCTCTATAAGAAGGCGAAGCTCAATGTGGCAAAACTGCCACTGGTGGAGGAAAAGTTTGCGCCCTATGTACGTTTTGTGATGGCCGGAAAGAACGGGCCGGAATTCGATTATTATTATCAGATGGATTCGAGAATCCGAAAGCGGCCGCCTCTGGATCTCTTACGGGAGTTTGCGGACGGCTTATATGAGCTGGCTGTGGATGGGGCCTCGACATCTGTTGAATAAGTGCAAAGAAAAATATATAATACAAAAAGAATGCCCAAATTTCCCGGCCAAAGGGATTACTTTAAACCGGGATCTTATCAGATAGAAACAAGGAGAGACCGACATGTTTTCAAACAAAAGAGGCGCTGCTTTCTTACTGGCAGGATGTCTCGCTGCAGGAAGCCTTACAGGCTGCAGCTTTACCGATAATCAGGCATTGGTGAAAATTGACGGCGGGAAGGACAAGATCACTTTCGGTTATGCAAATTTTAATGCGAAGATGACCCAGGCCATGTATGATGTCTTATATAAGACATCATCCCAGGCAAATTATAAGGATCTCTGGACCAAGGCGTCAGAGAGCGGAAGCGGCACGATGGAAACAAGTACCAAGTCACAGATCCTTGCCGGAATGAAGACTGCATACTTTCTCACCAAGAATGCCAAGGACTATGGCGTCGAGCTTTCGGCAGACGAAAAGAAGAAGGTCAAGGCAACAGCCAAAGAGTTTATGAAGGATAACTCCAAGGCAGCAAAGAAACAGCTGGGCGCCAGCCGGGAATATGTCGAGCACTATCTGGAAGACCAGCTTTATACAGAGAAAATGCAGACAGCCATTGAGGCGAAGGCAGATACCACGGTTTCCGATGAAGAAGCCAATATGAAGACCATAAGTTATGTCTACTTCACCGATCAGGTGACCACCGGAAGCGATGGAAAGCCGAAGGTGCCTACGGATGAGGAGATTGCCAAGGCCAAGACTTCGGCAGAGGCCATTGCATCTGCATCGGATTTTGATTCGGCAGTTACTGCAAATGGCGGGACAGCGGAGAGCTTTAGTTACGATGCCGCTACACTGAAGAAGGCTAAGAAGAGCGGCAGCGCTTCGATTTCCAGTGGAGACAGCCTTCCCTATGAGGTTTTAGAGGCGGTTGACGGACTGTCGAATGGACAGATCACGAAAGCGATCTATGTGAAAAACAAGGGCTATTATGTAGCTTCCATGAAGGCTGTGACAGATCAGGAGAAGACCGAATCCAATCGGACCAGCCTTTCGAATCAGAAGAAGACCGACTACTATAACAGTACTTTGAAGAAAATGGAAGCCAAGTCTACCTGGAAGGTGAATAAACGGCTCTGGAAGAAGGTTCGTTTTATCAACCGCTTCACAGGAAGCCTGGTAAAAGAGTCCAAAAAGTCCGAATCATCGGGCAAATGATCCGGGCCGATTGAGGATGGCAGAGAATTTGTACTGAGGGAATTCTCTTTTCTTTAGCCCCCAGTCCAATTTTATGAAAAAATTCACTTGCAAAGCAGACAAGGGATGTTATAATCGTTTGCGTTTGGTTCAAGCGAAAGGAAAAAATATGGAGCAGTATGTGATCAAGGGTGGCAATCCCCTGACCGGAGAAGTGGAAATCGGCGGAGCTAAGAATGCGGCACTGGCTATCATTGCAGCTGCAGTTATGACAGATGATACCGTCCGTTTGTCAAATGTGCCGGATGTCAGAGATGTGAATGTGCTTCTGGGCGCAATCGAAGACATCGGGGCGAAAGTCGAACGGCCGGAAAAGCATGTCGTAGAGATCAATGCATCTTCCATCCGCAGTTTGTCTGTAGATTATGATTATATCAAGAGGATTCGGGCCTCTTATTACCTGTTGGGAGCTCTCCTGGGTAAATATCATAAGGCAGAAGTGGCCCTGCCCGGCGGATGCGATATCGGAAGCAGACCCATTGACCTTCATATCAAGGGATTCCGGGCATTGGGAGCTGATGTGGATATCAGCTATGGCTTGATTTCCGCTCATACCGACCGTC
Source organism: Lachnospiraceae bacterium (assembly GCA_029100405.1). Taxonomy (GTDB): domain Bacteria; phylum Bacillota; class Clostridia; order Lachnospirales; family Lachnospiraceae; genus Lachnocurva. Next base: position 35,855 of record JAQXPG010000004.1, read on the forward strand.
TGGTGGGCAATCATATCTATCTGGATAAGGTTTCCGTCGGTGCAACGATCAATATTCTGATGGCAGCCTCCCTGGCAGAGGGGAAGACCATTATTGATAACTGTGCCCGCGAACCCCATGTCGTAGATGTCGCAAACTTCCTGAACAGTATGGGAGCAGACATCCGTGGCGCGGGAACCGAGAGTATCCGTGTCAATGGTGTGAAGAGATTGCATGGAACGGACTATTCCGTAATCCCGGATATGATCGAGGCGGGGACCTTCATGTGCGCAGCTGCTGCAGCCGGCGGAGATGTGACGATTCGAAATGTCATTCCAAAGCACCTGGAGGCAACGACAGCCAAGCTTTTAGAGGCAGGTTGTCAGGTCATTGAATACGATGATGCCGTGAAGATCATTTCCAAGGGAAGACTGACCCATACCCAGGTTGCAACCCTTCCTTATCCCGGCTTTCCAACCGATATGCAGCCGCAGATGACAGTGGTCCTCGGCATAGCAGAGGGAACCTCTGTCGTTACGGAGAGCATTTGGGAGAATCGTTTCAGATATGTGGATGAACTGGCCCGGATGGGAGCCAATATCCAGGTAGAAGGCACGATTGCCATTGTAACAGGCGTAGATCATTATACCGGCGCCCGTGTGCAGTCTCCGGATCTTCGCGCCGGGGCGGCTCTTGTCATCGCCGGTCTTGCGGCTGACGGGATCACGGTTGTCGATGACATCTATTATATCCAGAGAGGATATGAATCTTTTGCCGAGAAGCTGCAGGGCCTGGGAGCTCAGATCGAGCAGGTTTCCAGCGAACACGAGATCCAGAAGTTCAAACTGAAGGTGTCCTAACGGCTTCCCTCTATGCTACAAAACCTAGTTTATGTATATTGAAAAAACGCCTCCCGGGGTGTAGATTCTCTATCGTAAGTTAAGTATAGAAAATTTCATATACAGAAGTTCCTTTATTCAGAGTGGTGGAGATACAGAGGATCAGAGAAACCACGGCAACCCCGGCGAAAGCAAGAAAGGTGCCAACCTGAGCGAGAAATCGAACAATGAGGGAATTTTCTATTCTTTATTGATCTGGTCCGCCTATGTATCAGGCGGATTTTTTATGTCAAAGGAGAGAAAAATGGACAAGAGACTTTTCACTTCCGAGTCTGTGACAGAAGGACATCCTGACAAAGTCTGCGATGCAATTTCTGATGCGATTCTGGATGCCTGCATGGAGCAGGATCCGATGAGCCGTGTGGCATGTGAGACAGCAGCCTGCACCGGTTTCGTACTGGTAACCGGTGAAATTACGACCAAGGCACAGCTCGACATCCCGTCCATCGTTCGTAAGACCGTAAATGAGATCGGCTACAACGATGCAAAGACCGGTTTCGATGGCAATACCTGTGCCGTTATGGTTGCTCTGGATCAGCAGTCTGCAGATATCGCTATGGGTGTTGATAAGGCCCTGGAGGCGAAGGAAGGCGAACTGAAGGATGACCTGGATACCGGTGCCGGCGACCAGGGAATGATGTTCGGTTATGCGACAAACGAGACCGAAGATTACATGCCTTACCCGATCAACCTTGCCCACAAGCTGGCAAAGCGTCTGACCGATGTTCGTAAAGATGGCACTCTGAAGTATCTTCGTCCGGATGGAAAGACCCAGGTTTCCGTAGAATATGATGAAAACGGCAAGCCTTGCCGTCTGGAAGCGGTTGTACTGTCCACCCAGCATGACGAGGATGTGACACAGGAACAGATCCATGAGGATATCAAGAAGTATGTCTTCGATCCGATCCTTCCCAAGGAACTTGTAGATGATAAGACCAAGTTCTTCATCAATCCGACCGGCCGTTTCGTCATTGGCGGACCTCACGGTGATGCAGGTCTGACCGGACGTAAGATCATTGTAGATACCTACGGTGGAATGGCTCGTCACGGCGGCGGAGCTTTCTCCGGCAAGGACTGCACCAAGGTGGACCGTTCTGCAGCTTATGCAGCACGTTATGTTGCAAAGAATATTGTAGCAGCAGGTCTTGCAGATCGCTGTGAGATTCAGCTTTCTTATGCGATCGGTGTTGCAGAGCCGACTTCTATCAATGTGGATACCTTCGGTACCGGTAAGCTTTCGGATGAGAAGCTGGTTGAAATCGTTCGTGAGAACTTTGACCTTCGTCCGGCCGGCATCATCAAGATGCTGGATCTTCGCCGTCCGATCTACCGTCAGACCGCAGCATACGGCCACTTCGGAAGAAATGACCTGAACCTGCCTTGGGAAGCCCTGAATAAGGTAGAGGATCTGAAGAAGTATCTGTAAATTCTTTTAAGAATATTTTCGAACATGCTATAATAAACGGAGCTGCGGACTGTCGCGGCTCCGTTTTTTACAAGAGAGAATCCGCTTCGGGGGAGGTCTATATTTGAAACTGAAGACCAGATTAATCATTTCTATATGCATTATTCTTTTTGTGCCTTTTCTCCTGGCAATCTGTGGTTTTGGCATGATTCATTTTGTCCGGACCCAGCAGAATGAGAATTATACGATCGAGGGCAGCTATCCTTATCTCACTGCCCTGATCCAGAATCTGGATGAAAAGTCCGATCCGGTCTATCGGGATCTGGAAAGCTGGGTCGAGGAAGCGCATAGCAGGGCCCTGGATCAAAAGGCCTTGCAGGATATGAATGAGAAGGTCAGAAAGCGGGGCTATTCTTATCTTCTGGTCCGGATCGACGGAAAAATAACTTTTAATGGGGCCGGGAGGGATGATCTGGCCCTGGGAACCGGTCAGCTGCCTCTTTACGGGGCCAACAGTCCAAAGACGAAGATCATTATTTATCTGAGCCAGCGGGAAATGGCCTTATTACGGCAGATCGATTTTGTTACCGGGGAGGGAGAGGAGTGCAGCGTCTTTATGGTGACGACTTCCCGCTCTGTCTTACCCGGGAATCGGAAGGCCATGTTCGACATCATTTTTTCTGTGCTTCTGATCCTGATCCTGACTGCGATCATCCTGGTGGGCTGGACCTATCGGGGGATCGTCCCGAGGCTGAAAACCCTGGTGAAGGCAGCCGGGGAGATCCGCGAAGGGGAGCTCGATCATCCTCTGGATGTCAGCGGACGGGATGAGATCAGTGAACTCTTCCGTGCTTTTGAAGATATGCGTAAGCGCCTCCAGGCCGCCTCCGTCGCTAAGATGCATGATGATGAGGAACAGCGCCAGCTCATTGCAAATATAGCCCATGACTTAAAGACACCGATCACAGCCATCAAGGGTTATGCAGAAGGTCTGAAGGACGGGGTGGCCAATACACCGGAAAAGCAGAAACTCTATCTCGGAACCATCTGCAATAAAGCGGATGAGATGAATGCCCTGATCAACGAATTGACCTTGTATTCCAAGATCGATATGAATAAGATCCCCTATAATTTTCAAAGTCTGAATGTGAAGAATTTCTTCATGGACTGCGCAGAAGAAGTGGGTATGGATCTGGAAGGCCAGAAAATCGAATTTAATTATTATAATTACGTGAATGATCACGTCAATATCATTGCGGATCCGGAACAGCTGGAACGGGTGATCCATAATATTATCGGAAATTCCGTAAAGTATATGGGAGATCGTCCCGGCGTGATAGAACTTCGTATCCGCGATGTCGGAGATTATATTCAGGTGGAGGTGGAGGACAACGGCAGAGGCATTTCTGCACGGGACCTGCCCTATATTTTCGACCGGACCTTCCGTGCGGACACTTCACGTAATTCCAATATCGGGGGCTCCGGTATCGGACTTTCCATTGTTAAGAAAATCATCGAAGACCATGGCGGCAATATCTGGGCGACCAGTAAGGAAGGCGTCGGTACCGTCATGTATTTCGTTTTGAGAAAAGATAAGACCGAAGCAAAGGAGAAAGCAAATGAACAGGATCCTGATCATTGAGGATGAAGTGGCAATTGCAGAGCTGGAGAAAGACTATCTCGAGCTCAGTGATTTTAAGGTAGATATTGAAAATGACGGTCAGAAAGGCTTGGATCAGGCTTTGCGGGGTCATTATGACCTCTTTATTCTGGACCTGATGCTTCCCGGCATGGACGGCTTTGAGATCTGTGAACGGATTCGTGAGAATACCAATAAGCCGGTCATTATGGTGAGCGCCAGAAAAGAAGACATTGATAAGATCCGCGGCCTGGGACTGGGAGCGGATGATTATATCACCAAACCCTTTTCCCCCGGCGAGCTGGTCGCCAGAGTCAAGGCTCATATCCAGCGCTATGAGAGATTGACGGCACAGGGGATCGCCAAACAGAACAATGACATCCTCCATGTCCGCGGTCTGAAAATTGATCGGACTTCTCACAGAGTCTGGGTTCAGGGGGAAGAAAAGCAGCTGACCCAGAAAGAATATGAACTTTTGACCTTCCTGGCCGAACATCCCAATCATGTCTTCTCCAAGGCAGAGCTTTTTAAACGGATCTGGAACATGGATTCGATCGGAGACATTGCGACGGTTACGGTCCATATCAAGAAGATCCGGGAGAAGATCGAAGCGGACAAGAATAATCCCCAGTATATCGAAACCATCTGGGGTGTCGGTTACCGCTTCAAGATGTAAGGACAGGGATCCGGGAGAAGGAGAACGATGGAAAAACCCAAGATCATCCGGGAGACCGAGGACTATCTCATCGTATGGAAACCGGCCGGCATGGCTTCTGAGACGGCAAAAGTGACAGAGATGGATCTCGTGACCTGGCTTAGAAATGAGAGAAAAAGGAAAGGCGAAAAACCGGAGATCCATCTGATCGAGCGCCTGGACCAGCCGGTGGAAGGACTGCTTCTGGCAGCAAAGACAGGAAAGGCAGCTGCTTTGCTTTCGGACTGTCAAAGAAAAGGCTTATTGCAGAAGACCTATCTCGCTTTGGTTTCGGACCCTGGTGAGGGGACAAAAGATCCCCTGCCCAAAAGGGGGACTTTCGTAGACTTTATCAAGAGAAATCCGAAAAACCGTATGGCCGAGATCACAAAGGAAAAGGATCCGGCAGCAAAGAAAGCGATCCTTCACTATTCGATCAGGGAGGCGTCCGAAAGAAGCTGCCTGGTAGAGATCCGGCTCGTCACCGGCCGCTTCCATCAGATCCGCCTGCAGTTTTCTTCCAGGGGCTGGCCGATCGTCGGAGACCGTCGCTACGGCGGCCGGGAAAGTGACTGCCTGCACCTTACTTCCTATCGCCTTACATTTCCCTGGAAGGGCGAAGTGGTATCGGAGGAGATCCTGCCCGCCTGGCTGCTGGAGAAGTAAGGCGGGAGCGGCTGGGGATTGACAAGGAAAAGAAAGCTTTCTAAAATAGATAAGCTAGTCTTATATTCGTGAGACAGATCAGAAAGAAAATTTAGAAACCTGTATTTCAGAGGAGAGAGGGAGATCATGGCTGAGAAAAAACTCGTGGCAGAGATTACTTCCATGGATGAAGATTTCACCCAGTGGTATACCGATGTCTGCATCAAGGCGGACCTGATTGCCTATTCCCATATCAAGGGATTCATGGTGATCAAACCTTACGGTTATGCAATCTGGGAGAATATGCAGAAGCTTTTGGATGACCGTTTTAAGAAGACCGGCGTGGAGAATGTTTACATGCCTCTTCTGATCCCTGAAAGCCTTCTTGCCAAGGAAGGAGAACTGGTCAACGGCTTTGCACCGGAAGTAGCCTGGGTGACAGCAGGCGGTACCGAGCCTCTGACGGAGCGTCTGGCCATCCGCCCGACCTCTGAGACGGTTTTCTCGGATTTCTATAAAGACGATGTTCACTCTTACCGGGATCTGCCTAAGCTTTATAACCAGTGGTGTTCCGTTGTCCGCTGGGAGAAGGAGACCCGTCCTTTCTTACGTTCCCGTGAATTCCTCTGGCAGGAAGGCCATACCATCCATGCCACCAGGGAAGAGGCAGAAGAGAGAACCCAGGACATGCTGAATCTCTATGCGGATTTCCTGGCAGAGGAGATGGCAATTCCGACCATTAAGGGACAGAAGACCGAGAAGGAGAAGTTCGCCGGTGCAGAAGCAACTTATACGGTAGAGGCTTTGATGCATGATGGTCGTGCCCTGCAGTCCGGAACCAGTCATTTCTTCGGTCAGAAGTTCAGCCAGGCTTATGACATCACCTTTACCGATAAGGATAATAAGCTGAAGTACGTATGGCAGACTTCCTGGGGAACGACGACCCGTATGATCGGTGCTATGATCATGGTTCACGGAGACAACCGTGGACTTGTCATCCCGCCTCATATTGCACCGATTCAGGTAGATATCGTGCCTATCCAGCAGAGGAAGGAAGGCGTGTTAGAGAAAGCCTATGAGATCCGCGACCTTTTGTCGAATTTCAAAGTCAAGGTGGATGACAGCGACAAGAGCCCGGGATTCAAATTCGCCGAGCAGGAAATGAGAGGCATTCCTTTAAGGATCGAGATTGGACCCAGAGACATTGAGGCCGGAAAGTGCATGATCTCCAGAAGAGATACCCTGGAGAAGATCGAGGCACCCTTAGACGGCCTCGAAAAGACGGTTTCGGACCTTCTGGAGACCATTCAAAAGGATATGCTGGCAAAGGCTAAGGCCCATATGGATGAAATGACCTATGAAGCCAGGACAACAGAGGAATTCAAGAATCATTTTGAGAACAAGCTTGGCTTTGTAGAGGCCATGTGGTGCGGTGACCGCTCTTGTGAGGACAAGATCAAGGAAGACCTGGGCGTTACCAGCCGCTGCATTCCTTTTGTTCAGAAGAATCTGTCCGGAAAATGCGTCTGCTGCGGAAAGCCGGCAAAGAAGATGGTCATCTGGGCAAAGGCTTATTGATCAGGAGTGTCGCTTTGCTTATGGAAATAAAATTGCCACTTAGTGTTACAAATATCATAAGAAAGCTGGAAAAGCACGGACACGAAGCCTACGCAGTAGGCGGCTGTGTCCGTGACTGCTTTCTGGGGAAAGTGCCCAAGGACTGGGATATCACGACTTCGGCAAGGCCGGAAGAAGTCAAGGAAATCTTCCCGAAGACGATCGATACCGGGATTCAACATGGGACGGTTACGGTCATGATCGATCACAAAGGTTACGAAGTGACGACCTATCGGCTGGACGGTGTCTATAAGGATGGCCGGCATCCGGAGCAGGTCACTTTTACACCGAGTCTCCTCGAGGATCTGAAACGGAGGGATTTTACCATCAATGCCATGGCCTACAATCCTTCCAGGGGGTTTGTGGATGCTTTTGATGGTCAGAAGGACCTGGCAGACGGTTTGATCCGCTGTGTCGGAGACCCCGAAAGACGTTTCTCAGAAGATGCTCTTCGTATGATGCGAGCCATCCGTTTTGCGGCGCGTTTTGATTTTCGAATCGAAGAGGAGACCTACCGGGCGATCCGGGATCTGGCACCGACTCTGTCTAAGGTCAGTATGGAACGGATCCGGGATGAATTTGAGAAGACCATTACCTCCGATCACCCGGAAAGGATCCGGGACTTCTACGAGACCGGCCTGCTCTCTGTCTTTCTCCCGGAATGGAAAGCCATGGAGGAAACCGAACAGCATACCGTCCACCATTGTTACAATGTGGCCGGGCATACGATCGAAGTGATGAGAAATATCCCGGGGAAAGATTACCTCCGCCTGGCAGCCCTTCTTCATGATGTAGATAAGCCGGCCTGCGAGAGGATCGATCAGGCCGGGGTCTCACATTTTGACGGTCATCCGGCAATGGGCGCTGTGGACGCCGGGAAAATCTTAAAAAGACTTCGTTATGATAATGAAACCATCAAAAAAGTGGTGAATCTCATCCGCTGGCATGATGAGAGGCCAAAGCTCAAAGACAAAAAGATCCGTCTCCTCATATCTCGTGTCACAAAAGAAGCTTTCCCGGATCTCCTCCTTTTGAAGCGGGCGGATACCCTGGGACAAAGCACTTATAAGAGGGAAGAGAAACTGGCCTATATTGACCGTCTGGAAGAGGCCTTTCATCAGATCCTGGAGAGAGAGGATCCTTTATCGGTAAAGGACTTGAAGGTCACCGGAAAAGACCTTCTGAAGCTTGGCATTCCTCAGGGGAAAGCGGTCGGGCAGGTCTTACGGGAACTTTTGAACCTGGTCCTCGGGGATCCGGCTCTGAATGAGAGAGAAAAACTGCTGGAAATTGCTGCAAGATGGATGGAAAAAGATACATCTTTCTAATACGGTGTGGTAAGATAAAACTGCTGAAGCTTGCAGAATCGTCTTTTTGGAAAGATCCTGCAGACTTCATGGCTTTATTTGTTCATAAACTACATTCAGGAGGGAATTATGGGCTATAAAGAAACTTATAATGAATGGCTGAATGATCCTTACTTCGATGAAAAGACGAAGGAGGAACTCAGAGGGATCGCCGGTGATGAAAAGGAGATCGAAGATCGTTTTTACCGGGATCTGGAATTCGGTACGGCAGGTCTCCGCGGCGTCATCGGCGCAGGTACCAACCGTATGAATATTTACACGGTGCGAAAGGCTACCCAGGGCCTGGCCAACTATATCAATAAGGTTGGAAAGGCAGGACAGGGTGTCGCAATTTCCTATGATTCCCGTCATATGTCGCCGGAATTCGCGGATGAAGCAGCGCTCTGCCTTGCAGCAAATGGAATCAGGGCCTATGTTTTCGAGTCCCTTCGTCCGACACCGGTTCTGTCCTTTGCGGTCCGTTATCTGAAGGCAGCGGCCGGTATCAATATCACTGCCAGCCATAATCCGAAGGAATACAACGGTTATAAGGTCTACTGGGAAGATGGTGCACAGATCACACCGCCACATGACACCGGAATCATGGATGAAGTCCGGGCAGTCAGGGATTTCAGTGCAGTAAAGACCATGGAGAAGAAGGAGGCAGAGACTGCCGGCCTTTATATCACGATTGGTGAGGATGTAGATAATGCCTATGACAAGGAAGTCCGTTCTGTTGTCATCCATCAGGATTGCATTGACAAGGTCGGAAAAGACATTAAGATCGTCTACAATCCGCTCCATGGCACAGGAAATATTCCCGTCAGAAGAGTGTTAAAGGAACTTGGCTTCCCGAATGTCTATGTCGTACCGGAACAGGAAAAGCCGGACGGAGACTTCCCTTCTGTTTCTTACCCCAACCCGGAGAATCCCGAGGCCTTTGTTCTGGGAGAAAAGATGGCAAAGGAGATCGGCGCTGACCTGATCCTTGCTACGGATCCGGATGCGGATCGTCTGGGTGTTCATGTCCTGGATTCAAAGACCGGTGAATATCATGCCCTGACCGGAAATATGTCCGGCTGCCTGATCGGCTATTATATCTTAAGCCAGAAGCTGGCTGTGAATGGAAAGCTTCCGGAGGACGGAGCTTTTATCCGGTCTATTGTTACGACCAATATGGCAGATGCCATTGCAGCGGACTTCCACGTTCAGCTGATCGAAGTTCTGACCGGATTCAAGTGGATCGGACAGAAGATCCTGGAGTTCGAGCACAGCGGAAAGGGAACCTATCTCTTCGGTATGGAGGAGAGCTACGGTTGTCTGCCGGGAACCTATGCAAGAGATAAGGATGCCGTTGCTGCATCTATGGTTCTCTGTGAAGCTGCAGCATATTACAAGACCAGAAATATGACCCTCTGGGATGCTATGCTGGAGATGTATGAGAAGTACGGCTATTATCGTGATGAGGTCAGCTCTGTAACCCTTGCCGGCAAGGAAGGCATTGAGAAGATCGGAAAGATCATGGAAGAACTCCGAAACAATGCGCCTGCAGCCATCGGCTCTTACAAGGTAGAGAAGATCCGCGATTATGAGAAGGATACCATTCTGGATCTTTCCAGCAATGAAGTGACAGCTACCGGTCTTCCCAAATCCAATGTTCTCTACTATGAACTTTCGGATGCGGCATGGGTCTGCGTTCGCCCGTCCGGTACCGAGCCCAAGATCAAGTTCTATTTCGGAGTCCGTGGCAGCTCCATGGACGATGCCCAGAAACAGGAAAAGGACATGAAAGAGGCCCTGGATGCCCTGGTTCAGCCTTTAATCTGACTTTTGGGCCTACTTTTCTTGACAATCGGAAGGGAAACCATTATAAGTAGATAAGAGGTTAAACCGCGGAGGCTACTGCGGAAATATCGAATTACTATTGAAAATAGGAGGAAGTAAAAATGAATAAGTCTGAATTAGTTGCAGCAATTGCTGAGAAGGCTGAGCTTTCCAAGAAGGACGCTGAGAATGCTCTGAAGGCATTTACAGATGTTGTTGCAGATGAGCTGAAGAAGGGTGAGAAGATCCAGCTTGTTGGCTTCGGCACCTTTGAAGTATCTGAGAGAGCAGCTAGTACTGGACGTAATCCCCAGACTGGAGATGAGATGAAGATTCCTGCATCCAAGGCTCCGAAGTTCAAGGCAGGAAAGGCTCTGAAGGATATCGTTAACGGTTAATTCCTTTTCAAAGAGAGTCAACGGACAGGCCCAAGGGGATTCCCTTTGGGCCTGATTTTTATTCGGAGGAAAGAGAGGAAATCGATGGCTGAGGAAGCAAACAAAACCATGCGGCTTGATAAATTCCTGAAAATTTCAAGAATCATCAAGAGAAGAACCGTGGCAAATGAAGCCTGCGATGCCGGAAGAGTACAGGTCAATGGCAGACCGGCCAAGGCATCGGTTCAGGTGAAACCGGGTGACACCATAGAGATCGCATTCGGAAATAAGACAGTAAAGGCGGAAGTCCTGGATGTGAAAGAATCGATCCGGAAGGAAGATGCAGAGAAAATGTTCCGCTATCTTTGAACTTATGGATCGGGGATTTTCTCCGGCGGCACAGGATTCTGCCGGCTGGAGAAGATCTTGTACTTTGTTTTTAGAGGATTGGAATATGTCAGAAGGACCGAATACAAATAAGCTTGTGAAAAAGCAGAAGAGAAGACGGAGGGCTGCCAGACTTTTTACCTATATCACGGCAGTCTTTCTGGCTTTTGTCCTGACCATTCAGATGGTCTCCCTCTATAAGAAAAAACAATTCTATGAGAACAAGGAGGCTGCCCTGCAAGCAGAGAAGGCAGATCTCAAGGAAGAATCCAAGGCTTTGAAAGGCTATGAGGCTTATACGAAATCATCGGAATACGTAGAAGATACGGCCAAGAGCAAACTTGGAATGCTCCATGAGAATGAAATCATTTTCCGGGAGAAGAAGTGATGGCGACAGGTCTTTCTATCCTCCATCCACTGGAACAAAGGGTCAGAGACTATATCCGAGAGGAAGACCTTTTGGATAGTAGTCATCGGACGGTTCTTGCTGCAGTGTCCGGAGGAGCGGATTCGGTTGCCCTTCTTCGGATCCTTTGCGCCTTGAAAGAGGAAGAGCATCTCAAGCTTTATGCGGTGCATGTGGAACATGGGATTCGCGGTGAAGAGAGCCGGCAGGATCAGGCCTTTGTAGAGAGTCTCTGTCAGGCTCTTTCTGTGCCTTTGTCCGTTTATTCAGTGGATTGTCTCTCTTATGCGAAAGAAAAGAAAAAGTCTCTGGAGGAGGCGGCCAGGGAACTTCGCTATCAGGCCTTCTACAAGGCAGCTGATACTTTACTGAAAGAAACCGGATCCTGCCGGATCGCGGTTGCCCATCACCTGGATGACAATGCGGAGACCCTTCTCCTCCAGCTGGTCCGTGGAACCGGCTGGAGAGGTCTGTGCGGCCTGAAACCGCTTTCCGGTTCTGTCATCCGGCCCATGCTCTGCGTAAGCCGTAAGGAGATCGAAGCCTATCTCAAAGATAAGGATCAGTCCTATCGGACAGACCGCACCAATCTGGACACCTCGATCCCGAGAAATTTGATCCGCCGCGAGGTGATGCCTCTCCTTTCTTCCATCAATGAGAAAGCTGCCCTTCATATCAGTCAGACCGCAGGGCTGATGCGAGAGCAGAGCCGGGTCTTTGAACAGGAGATCCGGGAAAAAGAAGAGGCAATTATTTATCGAAAAGAGCGCCCGGAAGATGGGAAGGATCTGCAGCCGGCGGAAATCCCGCTTGCTAATCAAGCCAGGATCCCGCCGCTTTTTCGAAAACGTCTTATGGCTCTGGATTCGGACAGCTTAAAACAAGAGGTCCTTCTTTTCTGGTTTCGGACTTATATGGCAGGAAGCGGCAGGGATGTCGGAAGAACCCATATCAGAAAGGCTCTGGAACTGGCGGAGACAAAAGGCAATCGTACCTGGCTTCTACCCAAGGGTTATTACCTTCAGGCGGAGGGAAGTCTGCTCTACCTCAGGAAAAGCTCGGACGGGTCTATATTTCCTCAGGGGAAAGATAGACCATGGCTGGGTCCCAATGAGAGCCTTCTTCTTCCAAAGCTGTCAGTCGGAGAGACCAGGGAGTTTCCACTGGCAGGGGGAAGGCTTGAAATCAGTCTCAGGGAGAGAAAACCGGGGCCGGTGGATCAAAAGATTCGGGAGACAGCGACCTATACGAATGACCTGGATTATGATATGATTAGTGACAATCTAAGAATTCGGAGCCGAATGGCGGGAGATCGGATCTCGCTTTCGGCATCGGGCGGGCATCGGAAATTGAAGGACTTCCTGATTGATCAGAAGATTCCAAAGGAGGAGAGGGACAGGATCCCCCTTCTTTGCAGCGGGTCGGACGTTCTTCTTGTGATGGGGCTTCGCCTGGCTTCGGATGTCTGGATCAGAGAGGATACGAAATCAGTATTTAGAATCAGTTGGAGAAAGGCAGATTCATGAGTGAGAAAATCAGTGTGATGCTTTCGGAAGAGGACTTGGATAAAAGGATCCGTGAGCTTGGCGCACAAATCAGTGAGGATTATAAAGGCGAGGAGATCCTTCTTGTCGGTGTCCTGAAAGGGGCGGCTTTCTTCTGTACGGAACTTGCGAAGAGAATTACGGTCCCGGTGGTGATCGATTTCATGGCCACCAGCTCTTATGGCAGCGGAACCGTGTCTTCCGGTGAAGTAAAGGTCACCAAGGAACTGGATACGGATGTTACGGGAAAGAATGTGCTGATTGCCGAGGATATCATTGATAGTGGCAATACCTTGTCCTTCCTGCTCAAGTATTTTACGGAAAAGGGTGCGAAGAGTGTTCGCCTGGCTGCCATGCTGGATAAGCCGGATCGGAGAGAAGTCGATGTCCATGTGGATTATACGGGCTTTACCATTCCGGACGAATTTGTTGTGGGTTATGGTCTGGACTATGACCAGAGATACCGGAATCTGCCTTATATCGGTGTCTTGAACCTGGATGACTGAGATGACAATTGAATTAGAATGGGAGAAAGACATTGAATCAGAGAAGAAGCTGGGGAATCTACATCCTCTTCCTTGTTCTTTTGGCTGCTGTTTGGTTTGCCTCTTCTGCGAGACGTACGGCGGGCATCAGTAAATCGGCCTTTGAGAAGGATCTGAAAAGCGACAATATGGTTTCTGTGGAAGTCCGGCAGAATGAGGCTGTGCCTACCGGAGCTGTTTCATATGAGACATCGGATTCCAAAGACAGCCGGATCTATTATGTCTCCGATGTGAAAGAAGCAGAGGCAATGCTGGATGATGCCGGTATTTCCTACCAGATACAGGATGTTAAGGATAATAACTGGCTTAGCATTCTCCTTCCGACGATTTTGACGGGCGTCTTTATTGTACTTTTCCTTGTCCTGCTGAGCAGTATGCAGTCCCGCGCCATGAATGGCGACGGAGCCGGCGGCCGGATGGCAAATTTCGGGAAAAGTCATGCCAAATTAACACATCCGGAAGACTCCAAAGTCCGTTTTGATGATGTTGCCGGTCTGCATGAAGAAAAGGAACAGATGAAGGAAGTTGTAGATTTCCTGAAGGATCCGGACAAATACACCCGGATCGGAGCGCGGATTCCCAAGGGCATGCTTCTTGTCGGCCCTCCCGGAACCGGTAAGACCATGCTGGCCAAGGCCATCGCAGGAGAAGCTGGCGTCCCCTTCTTCTCGATTTCCGGATCGGACTTTGTGGAAATGTTTGTCGGAGTCGGTGCATCTCGTGTCAGAGATCTCTTTTCGGAAGCGAAGAAAAATGCTCCCTGCATCGTTTTTATCGATGAAATTGATGCTGTGGCCCGGAAGAGAGGCGCCGGCCTGGGTGGCTCCCATGATGAGAGAGAGCAGACTTTGAACCAGATGCTGGTGGAAATGGACGGTTTTGATGTCAATACCGGCATTATTGTCTTAGCTGCAACCAACCGGGTAGACATTCTGGATCCTGCCATTATGAGACCGGGACGATTCGACAGAAAGGTCTATGTCGGACGGCCGGATATCCGGGAGAGAGAAGAAATCCTTCTGGTTCATTCGAAAAATAAACCCCTGGGCGATGATGTGGATCTGACCCAGATCGCTCAGACTACAGCAGGTTTTACCGGAGCGGACCTGGAAAACCTCCTGAACGAGTCTGCCATTCGGGCGGCAGAAGAAAATAAGAATTATATCACCATGGATGATATCAAGACCAGCTTTGTGAAGGTGGGTCTTGGAACGGAGAAAAAGAGCCGCATCATTTCAGAGAAAGAAAAGAAGATTACGGCTTATCATGAATCCGGACATGCTATTCTTTTCCATCTTCTGCCGGATGTAGGACCGGTTTATTCGGTTTCCATTATTCCGACCGGAATGGGAGCTGCGGGATATACCATGCCTCTTCCGGAAAAGGATGAGATGTTTTTGACCAGGAGTAAGATGCTTGAGGATATCGAAGTATCTCTGGGCGGCCGCATCGCTGAGCAGCTGATTTTCGGCGATATTACGACCGGTGCTTCCAATGATATTAAGCAGGCTACCAGAACGGCCAGAGATATGGTCATGAAATATGGTATGTCGGATCATATCGGAACCATCTGTTATGAAGAAGAGGACGAAGAAGTCTTCCTCGGTAAGGATCTGGCCCATACCAAACCCTATAGTGAAGAAATCGCAACCGAGATCGACAAGGAAGTGAAATCCATTATGGACCAGTGTTATGCCAAGGCGACAGAACTGATTCAAAGCCATATGGATGTCCTTCATGCCTCTGCAAAACTTCTTATGGAAAAAGAGAAGATCAACCGTCAGGAATTCGAGGCACTTTTCGAAAAGGAAGAGCCTGCAGAAGCATAAGAAAGGGGTAGTTAAACTGGAGGATTGATAGTGAAGGCCAGAGATAACTAACAATTTGCACAAAAGCAAGACCCGATTTTTGTGAACATTGTGCAGACTTCTTGCCACGAGCGTGATACTATCATAATCGTAAAGACCCCCAATACATATAAATATTTTTACTACCCCCTATAAGTAAAAATACCTTCTCCAAGCAGCCGTGAGGCTGCTTTACTTTTCCGCGGATACTACGAGCGGAGCCGAAAAAGCCCTGGCCTCCGGGAGACACGCTTGCGTGTCGAGCCGTGAGACCGGGGCTTTTTCGATTGCGCGACAGCGCGAAACGAAAAAATTGCGTAAGCAATTTTTGAGTCTTCCGCTCGTAGTATCTGCGAAACGAACTTACATTTAATTGGTTTCCTGCAATAGACATTTGTGTTAAAATGTCTGAGATTGGAGGAAAAGCTAATGAACCGTGATGCGATATTCAGCGATGGCACAAATTTCTTCGTGAGTCCCTGGGAGCCTGAACCCGGCGATACTGTAACCATTCGATTCCGGGCAGCTGCAGAGGACCATTTAGACGTGTCATTACTCACACATTACGATGAGATCCCAATGAAAACAGAAGAGCAGACGGAAGTCTTCTCTTACTATACCTGTAAAGTACGCCTGGGGGACAGCCCTTTCAGCTATCTCTTTCATATTCGTGATCTGGATACAGACGAAGAGGCTTTCTTTGACCGTTACAGTCTGACCGACCAGCCCCGCTGGCAGTATGTCTTCACCCTGGTTCCCGGATTCTCGACACCGGACTGGATGAAGGGAGCGGTGATCTATCAGATCCTTGTGGACCGTTTCTATAATGGGGACCCGGAAAATGACGTTTTGACCAATGAATACCACTATGTCGGCCATATGGTCCAGAAAATTGAGGACTGGAATCAGAAGCCTGCCGATCTGGATGTAGGTAATTTCTATGGCGGTGATCTCGAAGGCGTAAGGCAGAAGATGTACTATCTGAAAAGCCTTGGCGTAGAGGTGATCTATTTTAACCCGATCTTCGTTTCTCCCTCCAACCATAAATATGATATTCAGGATTACGAGCATATCGATCCGCATTACGGGAAGATCCTTGTCGATCAGGGACAGGTCCTTTCCAATGGTGATACAGACAACAGGCATGCTACGCGTTATGTGAATCGTGTTACCAGGGAGGAGAACCTGGAGGCATCCAACCGCTTTTTCTGTGATTTTGTAAAGGAAGCCCACGCAAGAGGCATCCGGGTCATTTTAGACGGTGTCTTTAATCATTGCGGTTCTTTTAATAAGTGGATGGACCGGGAACGGATCTATGAGGATCAGCCGGGCTACGCACCCGGGGCCTATATTTCCGAAGACAGCCCCTATCACAACTATTTCGACTTCGAGAGAGGGTCTTCGTGGCCCTATAACAAGGCCTATGACGGCTGGTGGGGGAATGATACCCTTCCAAAATTAAATTATGAAGGTTGTCAGGAGCTGGAGGATCATATCCTAAACATTGCAAAAATGTGGGTCTCGGCACCTTATCAGGTCGACGGCTGGCGGCTGGATGTCGCTGCGGACCTGGGTCATAGCGAAGCCTATAACCACTCTTTCTGGAAGAAATTCCGTAAGGCAGTGAAGGAAGCAAACCCGGATGCCGTGATCCTGGCAGAGCACTATGGAGATGCGAAAAACTGGCTGAGGGGGGATGAATGGGATACCATCATGAATTATGACGCCTTTATGGAGCCGGTATCCTATTTCCTGACGGGCATGGAAAAGCACAGCGATGAATTTGAAGCGGATATGCTGGGGGATGGAGAACGCTTTGAACTGACCATGCGCCATACCATGACGGAATTTCTGACACCGTCTCTGTATTCGGCAATGAATCAGCTGTCCAATCATGACCACTCCAGATTCCTGACGCGGACCAATCATAAGGTCGGCCGGGTTCAAAGCCTTGGAAGAAAGGCTGCGGAAGAGGGCGTAAATAAAGCGGTTCTGAAAGAAGGAGCCCTGATGCTTTTGACCTGGCCGGGTGCACCTTGCATTTATTATGGAGACGAGGCCGGCGTCTGCGGCTTTACCGATCCGGATAACAGGCGGACCTATCCCTGGGGAATGGCAGATTATCATCTGCTCGACTTTCACAGAGATATGATCTTCCTTCATAAAAGCAATCCTTCGCTTCGGATCGGGGCCTTCATTTTTCTGAAGTGCCAAAAGAATCTGGTCAGTTACGGGCGGTTCACAAGGGACGAATCGATGGTGATCGCAGTAAACAGCGGGGCTGATCCGATCGATGCAGATCTTCCTGTCTGGAAGGCAGAGGTGCCGAAGGATGCAGTCATGCATCAGCTTATGATGACCAACGCGGTCGGATACTCCATTATGGACGTTCGTATGCCGGTGAAGGAGGGAAATCTGCACCTTTCCCTGAAGCCCTATGAGGCGGTGGTTTTACGTTACCGGAGAGCCTGAAAGAAAGAGGCTTTCTCTGCTTCTCGGCTTCTTTTGCCCGCGAGCCGGATCGTTTGGGACAGAGCCCGGCCTGTAGAAAAGAAGACGCTTGCACGGTCGATAAAACTATGATATAATTCCGTTTTGTCTAAGAAATATAGACCAAGTTGGGTGGTTTCCCGAGCGGCCAAAGGGGACAGACTGTAAATCTGCTGCTTTATGCTTCGGTGGTTCGAATCCACCACCACCCATCGCCGGTGTGGCGGAATAGGCAGACGCGCGGGACTTAAAATCCCGTGGTGGCGACACCGTGTCGGTTCGAGCCCGACCACCGGCAGCAATATTTGAGAGGGGGTCTTGCAAAGGAGCAGGATCCCCTCTTTGTATTCGCATAAATACAATTCACCTGAAATGCATAATAGATGAATAAACTGATAATTGAAAGAAATTCATGTAAAATTTGTCTGTGATATAGAAAACATGGCGGGAAACGGGAAAAACGGATTTTGGTTTCCACAGGTTCATCCGACCGATGAACTGTAAACATACACAATAAATGCATATTATGGATGAAATATACATGAAAATGGATACATGATCAGGTGAAAGCCGTTCATTTAACGGTTGACGAATAATTCAGCTTTTGTATAATACAACTATCAATAAAAGAAACAGACTGGGTGTACAAAGATGTGCAGATCTCGATCTGTACATCTTTTTTAAACGTTTTTACGTTGACGTGGTAAAGTGAAAAATCACAAAGCCAGGGCAAGTGAAATCCATAAGGAAAAGAGGAAAGTAAATTGACAAAGTACATGGTTAAGCGTGTGATCCTCGCAGTCGTGTCAATCATCATAGTCACGCTGATCACATTCTTCGTAATGAACCTGATTCCGGGCGGACCCTTTAGTTCGGAGAAGGCACCGTCTCAGGCAGTTTTAGATGCACTGAATAAGCGTTACAATCTGGATAAGCCTCTGGGCCAGCAATACCTTCTCTATATGAAGAATCTTCTTCACGGAGACTGGGGCGTGGATATGAAGAATGGCCGTGACATCAGCCATGACATGTTTTCTAAGTTTGCAATCTCTGCGAAGCTTGGCGGAATCGCTATGATCATTGCTCTGATTGTCGGCGTTGT
Organism: Lachnospiraceae bacterium; assembly: GCA_029100405.1. GTDB lineage: Bacteria > Bacillota > Clostridia > Lachnospirales > Lachnospiraceae > Lachnocurva. The sequence goes on from JAQXPG010000004.1 coordinate 54,601, forward strand.
TTTGGGTTCCATCGCTGCATTGAACAGAAATAAGATGTCAGACCGTATCATTATTTTCTTTACGACACTGGGAACAGCAATGCCTTCCTTTATCCTGGCAACCTTCCTGCTTCTGGTTTTCTGTGTGCAGCTTGGCCTTTTCCCGGTCTACAGTGATAACCCGAGTCTGGTCCTTCCAATCATTTCGCTGGCAGTTTATCCGACAGCTTATATCACGAGACTGACGAAGACATCCATGCTGGACGCTTTGAGCCAGGATTATATCCGGACAGCCCGGGCCAAGGGTGTCAGCAAGAACAAGGTGATTTTCGTACATGCCTTGAAGAACGGACTGATTCCTGTTGTGACTTATCTGGGACCTCAGATTGCTTATATCATTACCGGTTCCATGGTTGTTGAGACCATCTTCACAGTACCCGGACTTGGCACTTATTTCGTAAAGGCGATCACTGACCGGAACTATTCCGTTATCATGGCAACAACCATTTTCCTGGCAATCCTTATGATTGTCGCAAATCTGATCACGGATATTGTTTATAAGCTGATTGATCCGAGAATTACATTTGATTGATCCCGCAGGAGGAAATAAGAATGGCAGACAATGAAACTACTTATAAGAGACGCCAGTTTTTATCTGCGCAGATCGATTTAAGTAAATTTAATAAAAAGAATTTTGAAAAGGCGACAGACGAGGAAAAGAAAC
>JAQXPG010000005.1 GCA_029100405.1 Lachnospiraceae bacterium
ACTATGACACCAAGATGGCCGAAGGCCGAACTCATTACAATGCTCTTGGACATTGTGCCGGCAAACTCGTCAGGGTCATCTTCAAGATGCTTTCTGACGATGTAACCTTCAATCTCGAATAAGTTCTAATTCGGGATCATAATAGATTTTGAAAAGCACCTGTAAGGGAGCTTTATTAAAGTTACCCTTTTATAGCCGCAGGACAAAAAGAAAATTTTCTGCTAATTTATGCTTGACTTTTCATAGCTGGTCTCCTCCGCGGCGTGACTTGGTTCAAACGGAAAGTACCAAATCTGAGGCAATCCACCTTGACGTGGGTTGCCATTATTAATGCCTCAGACTTGGAACTTTCCTAAGTTATTCTGAAAACACAACAATTATATATGTCCGCGTTTATCTGAAAGCTTTTATGTCCCTGGATCAAAAGAGGTACTGGGAGATTCGTCCAGCTGATATAGAAGCTGCTCTTGCTGACGGCAAGGAGTCTTTTATTAAAACTGCGCTCCGGTTCTACCGGAAGCTCGATGATCTTGCCTATTTCGACGATGTCATCAATAAAAGGTACTCCAGAACCATTGTGGTGCCACCTTCAAAAAAAGGGGCGAGCCATGCAAACGATCCTCTGTCAAAGAAGAAGTTCTATCGACTATACGAAGCGAAAGGATCTCTCCCAGCAGATATCGCACTCACCATGATTGGGACAGGGATCACGATATCCGAGGTTGCCATGCTATCAGAAGGCCAGCTTCAGGATGACCTCCTGTATGTCAGAAAAACGGATGTACTGGCAAACCAGCGTCTGATCCCTGTTCATCCGTCTTTTTCCGGTTCTCTGAAAAGCACGATCGCTTATGTATCAGGACTTCGTTCAGAAGGGAGTCCTTACAAAAAGATCAGGAATTCTATCATAGAACAGCTGAAAATCATTGACGACACCTATGGCATGAAGCATCCTAACACTTATCAGGCGCGGAATACATATTGTGACTTTCTTCTATCTGCCGGTGTTGCGCCGGTGATCATCAATATATTGATTGGATCAAAGAACCGATATCACTGCGCCATGCAGCTCAACTATTTCCATCCGTCCGAGTTTCGTCTGAGAAGATCCGTGTCAGAAGCCTTTGCCTTTCTCGCGGAAAACATGGCTGACACAAGTAAAGCCCCGTAAAACAGTATACCATATAATGAAAATTGCCGCATTGGACTGAACACCCCTTCCAGAATCATTCTCCTACAACAGCCTTCCGATTTTCGCTGTAGTTGTATCTGTAGTTATAAAATTTATGCGACAGCCCGCAGCCCCTGATAAATACTAGACTGTCGCAACATATATTTTTCTTTTACACGCCGAATCTATGTTAATTCGACTTTCAGACCACCCCCTCGGCTTATCGCAAACCCTATATTTCAAACTCACCCTTTTTAATCATCTTCAATACTAGCTTTCTTGCGTATTCGTTGTTCATGAAATACTCATTTATTGTGTCACCGCATTCAACCTGCGAATTACGTTCGGGATTTTTTATCTCTCATTTCTCAAGTTTTCCGTTTCTTATTAATTCAAGTACTCTTTCTCTTGCAAGAGCATTATCGGAAAGGTAGTCTATTATTTCACTCATCTCCTTCTCCTTTTGCTCTTCACTACTATCTACTCCGTTAAACAACCATGAATAGGTCACATTAAATGCTTTTGCGACTTTCATCAGAAAATTTTTTGATGGCTTTTTGTCACCTCTCTCAAGAGCGGAAACCAAGCTAAAAGCACAGCCTACTGTTTCAGCAAACTTACGTTGTGAAAGCCCACGAGCTGTTCTGAGTTCAATAAGCCTGTCAACAATAGCTTTTGAGTCACTAATCTCCTCATAAACTACTATGTCTTTGGCATCACATCCTAAATCCCGCACTTGAAGCAGGTATTTTTCGCAGATAGAATACGGTGACACAAGCTAAAAACCTGCAAAAAATAGAGCCTGTCGACTCATCATTTCAACTTTTTATATCCCTTTATCATTTCCAGGAAGTACTGTCTCTCTGG
>JAQXPG010000006.1 GCA_029100405.1 Lachnospiraceae bacterium
ATCTGAGATATTTGTAACTTTTTAATATTCAAGTAAGGAGGATATTATGGAACTTAGAACAGCATGTTCACCAAAAGATGAGAAACATTATGATACAGACCGGCTGAGAGAGGAATTCCTGGTGGAGAAGATCTTCTTTTCTGATGAGATCAAGCTTGTATACAGCCATATCGACCGCATTATTTTCGGAGGCGCCTGCCCGGTGAAGAAGGCACTCCGGCTGGAAGCCGGAGATGAGCTTCGTGCTTCCTATTTCCTTGAGAGAAGGGAACTGGGGATCATCAATATCGGAGGCCCAGGAAAGATCACTGCTGACGGTACAGTATACGAGATCGGGTCCAGAGACGGCATGTATATCGGTCGAGGAACCAAGGATATCGTCTTTGAAAGCCTGGATGCAGCGGATCCGGCAAAGTTCTATATGTGCAGCGGTCCGGCTCACATGACCTATCCGACCAAGCGAATTCTGAAGGACAAGAAAGCAGAGCATGATTACGATGTTGAAATCAAGCCTGAGAATAAGAAAGAACTGGGCTGTCTGGAAGATTCCAACCATCGTACCATTAATAAGTATATTCTTCCCGGCCAGGTAGAGTCCTGCCAGCTGGAAATGGGAATGACTCATCTGGAGCCCGGCAGTGTCTGGAATACCATGCCTTGCCATACACATGACCGCCGCATGGAGGTCTATCTCTATTTTGATCTGCCGGAAGATGCCTTTGTTATGCATTATATGGGAGAGCCGACGGAGACCAGACATCTTGTTGTAAGAAATGAACAGGCTGTCATTTCTCCTTCCTGGTCTATTCATGCAGGAAGCGGAAGCCGGAATTATACCTTTATTTGGGGAATGGTCGGAGAGAATCAGGACTTCGATGATATGGATGAAGTCAGAATGCAGGACCTGAGATAAGAATATTGATATCGTACCTTACGATAAGTTTGTTTCTCTTGAATGAAGAGGCGTGTGAAGATTTTCACACGCCCCTTTGTTAATTTAAGATATCTTATGTTAAGTTAAGACATATTATGTTAAGCTAAGACATCTTATGTTAAGTTAAGATATCTGTTAAGTTAAGATCTCTTACTTATCTAAAACCTTCACATCAGCTGTTTCTTCGACATCCTTGAACTTGGATTCATCCAGCTGAGAAGGATCCTGGCCGATATAAGCGAGGATTCCGCCGTCAATATACACAACCTGTCCGTTAATAAAATCAGAAGCAGGAGCTGCAAGAAAAACTGCCAGGCCCTGGAGATCCTCAGTGGTGCCCCAACGCTGTGCAGGTGTCTTGGAGCGGATGAAGCGATCAAAAGGATGCATAGAGCCGTCTGCCTGCTTCTCACGAAGAGGAGCTGTCTGCGGAGTAGCAATATAGCCCGGTCCGATTGCGTTGCACTGAATATTATACTGACCGTATTCGGAGCAGATGTTCTTGGTCAGCATCTTCAGGCCGCCCTTGGCTGCGGCATATGCACTGACGGTCTCACGTCCGAGCTCCGACATCATGGAGCAGGCGTTGATGATCTTGCCGGACTTCTGCTTGATCATGTAAGGAAGAACGGCCTTGGAGCAGATGAAAGGTCCTGTCAGATCAACATTGATGACCTGGTCCCACTGTGCTACGGTCATGTCAACCATAGGAATTCTCTTGATAATTCCTGCATTGTTCACCAGGATATCAATGTGTCCGAACTTGTCGATGATATCCTTCACAAAGGCATCGACCTGATCTTCCTTGGTGACATCGCAAACCTTTCCATAGGCATCGATGCCTTTTTTCTTGTATTCCGCAAGGCCGCGATTGACCAGATCCTCGTTGATATCGTTGAATACGATCTTTGCACCGACCTCAGCCATGGCCTCAGCATAGGCAAGTCCGAGCCCGTAGGATGCACCCGTGATCCAAGCTACTTTTCCATCCAGTCTGAATTTGTCAATAATTCCCATGTTCCCCTCCTGTTTTACTATTGTGAATAAAAAACTTAATATTACAATCGAACAGCTAGATCTTGACTCTGTGATATCGCATGTCTCCCTGCTGCTTCGATTTGATTGAATTGAGTGAAATATAAACCAATTCTTTCAACGGTCTATATTTTATCCTCTGACTTCTTTGACAATGGCTGCCGCTTCCTTGACAAGGGAAGTAATCTTGTCCCAGTCATGCGCCTTGATGAGGTCGCCCTTGACCATCCAGGAGCCGCCGGCACAGAAGATCTTCTCGCATTGCAGATAATCTCTGACATTGGATGGATTGATGCCGCCGGTTGGCATGATGCGAAGATCAACCAGGGCAGAAGTGATGGCCTTAATCATGGGAAGCCCGCCGGACGGCTCTGCCGGGAAGAACTTCACGTGGTCGAGACCCATTTTCATGGCTGCTATCATCTCGGAAGGAGATTGCGTTCCCGGGCAAACGGGAATATCATGATCTAGGCAGTAGGAAACGACTTCCGGGTCAAATCCGGGAGAAACGATGAACCGGGCTCCTGCATTGATGGCCCTCTTGGCCTGATCGACTGAGAGAACGGTGCCGGCACCGACCAGAAGATCCGGATAGGTCTCGGACATGATGCGGATGGATTCTTCGGCTGCAGCGGTCCGGAATGTGACTTCTGCTGCCGGAAGCCCCTGCATCAGGCATTTTCCAAGCTCCACTGCATCAGATGCATCATTCAGTACGACGACCGGTATGATGCCGATTTTGGCAAACTGTTCAAAGACAGCCTGCTGTTTTGGTGAATTAGACATAGAAACAACCTTTCTGAAACGCACAACTCACAAGTTGACTACAGTGTCAAATGTGCCTTTGGCACTGTAAGTATCGTATTGAAAGCGTTTACATTTTCTTTCTAATTCATATTTTACTATGAAATGCCGAATTGTCAACTGAATTTCGCAGGGAACAGATTTGCAATTGAAAATGCTTAATGATAAAATGTAAGTGTTTACAAACATGCCGGGGGAATAGGAGTGAGGAAGAATTGAAGGGATGATCATAGTGGGGAGCAGCGATGCCGGGAACCACTCATATCCGGGAATGAGAAAAGAAGAGGGGCAGCGATGCCGGGAACTAATCAGATCCGGGAATGAGAAAAGCAGAAATAGAAATCAGGAATTGCAATGACAGGTAAGAAGAAAAAAATACCCGGGGGAATCTTTGTTAAGTTATATGCCCGATCCTTCGATCGGGATCAAATTGACTGGGATCACCTTATGTTTACAGGAAGTAAGCTATGGAAGCTTCTGATTCCTCTCATGGTGGAGCAGCTTCTTGCTTCTTTGATGGG
>JAQXPG010000007.1 GCA_029100405.1 Lachnospiraceae bacterium
ATGAAAAAACTGTATTTTATTCCGGGAAGCCAGGATCTCTACGGAGAAGAATGTTTAAAGCAGGTACATGCAGATTGTCAGGAAATGGTAGATTTCTTCAATGAGAAGCTGGGAGATGTCGTTCGTTTTGAACTTCTTCCGACCGTTGAGACCTCCGAGATCTGTGTAGAAGATATGAAGAAGGTTATGGTGGATGATGACTGTATCGGTGTTGTTACCTGGATGCATACATTTTCCCCTGCCAAGATGTGGATCAAGGGTTTACAGATCTTAAGAAAGCCCCTCCTGCACCTGCATACGCAGGCAAATGAGAAACTTCCTTACGACACCATCGATATGGATTTCATGAACCTGAATCAGGCCGCTCACGGAGATCGTGAGTATGGTTACATTTTGGCTCGTATGAATATCGCTCATCAGGTCGTTGCCGGATACTACCAGCATGAGGACTTCCTGGCTAAAGTCAGACAGTTCTGTGATGTAGCAAAGGCCATTGACTGGTCTCACAATATGCGGGTCGCAACTTTTGGAAATAACATGCGTGATGTTGCAGTGACCGATGGTAACCGTCTTGAGGCTGAGATCCATTATGGCTGGGAGATCAAGTACTGGGGCATTGGAGAGATCGTAGAGAAAGCAAAGGAAGTTACCGATGCTGAAGTCGATCAGAAGATGGCTGAGTATACAGAGAAATATACCATGGCAACTGACCGTATCGACGTTGTCAGAGAGCAGGCTCGTTATGAGGTCGCTTTTGAGAAGTTCTTAAGTGAGAATCACTGCAAAGCCTTCACGGATACTTTCCAGGATCTCCATGGCATGAACCAGCTGCCCGGAATCGCAGCACAGAATATGATGGCCAAGGGCGTTGGATTCGGACCGGAGGGTGACTATAAGATTGCAGCCTTTTCCGCGATCCTTCAGAAGATGTCAGAAGGCAGAAAGGGAGCAACCGGATTCATGGAAGATTATACCTATGATCTGACACCCGGTAAGGAAGTCGAACTTGCTTCTCATATGCTTGAGGTTCCGGCTCAGCTGGCAAAATCAAAGCCCGAGATCCAGGTACATCCGCTTGGAATCGGCGGTAAGAGCGATCCTGCAAGACTGGTCTTCGATTGTGTCGAGGGTGACGGTATCCAGGTAACTCTGGTTGATATGGGAGATCATTTCCGCATTATCTGCGCTGATGTTGAGCTGATCCGGGAACCTCATCCGATGCCGAATCTGCCGGTTGCACATATCATGTATCGTCATAAGCCGAATTTTGAGATCGGTACTGCAGCATGGTGCTATGCCGGCGGTGCTCATCACTCCGTCATCTCCACAGCTTTGAACCGGTCCGATATTGCAATGTTTGCAAAGCTTACGGGAACCGAGCTTATCACCATCGGCGATGATACAACAGAAGCAGACCTCCAGAAATTTTTCATGAAGTGAGAAAAGCAGGCAATCCATGTCAGAGAAGACCCCCCGTTATCTTGATGTTGTGAATTATATCTATTCCGAGCTGGAAAAAGGAAACCTGAAAGAGGGAGACCGCTTGCCCTCGGAGAAGGAACTATGTGACCGCTTCGGCTTAAGCCGCCAGACCATTCGACATGCGACCGGACTTCTGGAGGAGAGAGGGCTTATTACCCGGGTGCGGGGCAGCGGCAGTTATATCGGAGAGGCGGCTTCCTCTGAGAGCCGTCCTCGCTATATGAATATTGCTGTGATGCTGACCTATCTGGATAATTATATCTTCCCTCCGGTGGTACGTGGAATTTCCGATGTATTAAGCCGGTCAGGCTATTCCATGCAGTTGAATTTTACGGATAATTGCGTGGAGAGAGAAGAAAACATCTTGCAGAACCTGCTTTCCAATCAGAATATTGATGCTTTGATCGCTGAGCCCTCCCAGGGTGCTTTGCCGAATCCGAACCGGGAGCTCTTTTTAGAGCTGAAGGAAAGGCGGATACCGGTCCTTTTCATCAATGCATCCTACCCGGATCTCGATTTCCCATGTGTTCGGCTGGATGATGAATGGATCGCCTGTCAGGCGGTTCATCTCCTTGTCCAAAAGGGGCATGAGAAAATCGCCGGGATCTTCCACTGTGAGGATTCACAGGGTACGCTTCGATATCTCGGTTATCGGCGGGGACTTCAGGAATGCGGCATCCGGTTGAGGAGCGACCGGGTCATCTGGCTGGACACGAAAGGGGTTCAGGATACCGAGGAATTAACAGCTTATATACGAAAGCGGATCGGTGATTGCACGGCTGTCTTGACCTATAACGATGAGGTGGCCAGCCGGCTGATTGCGGGTTGTAAAAATGCCGGTCTGCATTTACCCGAAGATTTGTCTATCATCAGTGTGGACGATGCGAAGATGGCCGCCGAGATCCGTCCGTCCTTAACGACTTTCCCTCATCCAAAGGAAGTTCTTGGCAAGACGGCAGCGGAAAATATACTTCATATGATCGATAATCCGGCATTTGACGGAAACCGGCTCTTCCGGCCGGAGGTCATTCTGCGGGATTCGGTTCTGGACCGAACGAATGAAGAATGAAAGGATCCGTCCTGCCTAACATTCGATGCAAATTGTGACATCAAAACATGATAGAAAGAAGGAAATATGCTGGAAGAACTGAAAGAACAAGTCTGGAAAGCCAATCTTGACCTGCCAAAGCATGGCCTCGTAACTTTTACCTGGGGCAATGTGAGCGGGATCGATCGGGATAAGGGGCTTTTCGTCATTAAGCCGAGCGGGGTTCCTTATGAGGAGCTGAAGCCGGAAGATATGGTCGTTATGGACCTGGAAGGCAATAAGATCGAGGGAGATCTGAATCCTTCCTCCGACACACCGACCCATCTTGTCTTGTACAATCGTTTTAAGGAGATCGGCGGTATCGTACATACCCATTCGACATTTGCAACGTCCTGGGCCCAGGCAGGAAGAGATATCCCTTGCTACGGGACGACGCATGCAGATTATTTCTATGGCCCCATCCCCTGCGTTCGGAATCTGACCAAGGCAGAGATCGATGAAGCCTATGAGAAGAATACAGGTGTTTTGATCGCAGATCATTTCGAAAAGGAGAAGAAGGATCCGGATGCCGTTCCGGCTGTTCTTTGCAAGAATCATGGCGTTTTTGCCTGGGGAAAGAATGCCGATAAGGCGGTTTATAACGCTGTTGTTGTGGAAGAGGTGGCCAAGATGGCTGCCCTGACCGAGCTGATCCAGCCCCACGTTTCTCCGGCTCCGCAGGAACTCCAGGATAAGCATTATTTCCGGAAGCATGGTGCCAATGCCTACTATGGACAAGGAAAGGAGGACTAAGGTGAGCGCGAGAGAAGACATTCTAAATGCCCAAACGACCCTGGGAATCGAGTTCGGCTCTACCAATATCAAGGCAGTTCTGATCGACCTTCAGGGCAAGGTCCTGGCCAAGGGTTCCCATCATTGGGAAAACCATCTGACGGATGGGATCTGGACTTACCCTTATGAAGAAATCGAGGCAGGCCTCAGGGACTGCTATAAGAATCTGAGAGAAAATGTAGAGCGAAGCTATGATCTGGATCTGACAAGGGTCGGTGCCATCGGCATCAGTGCCATGATGCATGGAATCATTGCCCTGGATCAGAATGGAAAGCCTCTGTCGGCTTTTCAAACCTGGCGGAATTCCAATACCCAGGAAGCAGCGGATATCCTGACAGATCGTTTTTCCTTCAATATCCCTCTCCGTTGGACCATTGCCCATCTCTATCAATTTATGCTGGACAAAGAGGATTTTCTGAAGGATCTTGATTTTGCAACCACTTTGGATAGTTACATCCACTTCCGACTGACCGGGGAGAAGGTAACCGGAATCGGCGATGCTTCCGGAATTTTCCCGATCGATTCAGATGCTTTGGATTATGACCAGAGAATGGTGGATTCTTTTGATGAGCTGACAAAGGATTTCGGATATCCATGGAAACTTCGGGATGTACTGCCCAAGGTTTTGACAGCCGGCCAGAAGGCAGGCACTTTGACCAAAGAGGGTGCCGCCCTTCTGGATGAATCCGGAAAACTGGAAGCCGGCATTCCCCTCTGTCCTCCGGAGGGGGATGCGGGAACCGGTATGACAGCGACCAATGCGGTAGCTCCGAGAACCGGAAATGTATCTGCGGGAACTTCCACTTTCGCTATGATCGTCACGGAGAAACCTCTGTCCCGAGTACATCGCGAGATCGATATGGTAACGACACCGGACGGAAAGCCTTGTGCCATGTCCCACGCCAATAACGGCACAAGCGATATCAATGCCTGGCATGATTTATTCAAAGAATTTGCAGAGCTCATGGGCGTGGATCTTAATGGCGTCAATCTCTATGATGTCCTTTATAAGAGATCCCTGGAAGGGGATCCGGACTGCGGAGGACTTCTGAACTATGGTTATTATTCCGGCGAAGGGGTCACCAAACTGAATGAAGGCAGACCTCTCTATGTCCGTATGCCGAACAGTAAATTAAATCTGGCAAACTTCATGCGGGCACAGCTTTATACTTCTCTCGGCGCTGTGAAACTCGGCATGGATATCCTACAGAAGGAAGAACATGTGAAGATTGACCGGATCACCGGCCACGGCGGACTCTTTACGACACCCGGCTGCGTGCAGAAATATCTGGCGGCCGCCATTCATACTCCGGTCACTGTCATGTCGACCGCAACAGAAGGTGGTCCCTGGGGCATGGCTCTTCTGGCAGCTTATTTACTGGAAGGCGGTCAGGATAAGGAAACTTTGCCGGATTATCTGAACCGGAAGATCTTCGACAAGATGGAGGGCACAACGCTTGCTCCGGATCCTGAGACAGAAGAGGGGTATGAGACTTTCATCCGTCATTATAAGGATGGCCTGGCAGTAGAAAAATCTGCCATTACATCAGTCAACTGGTAAATATATAACTGGTAAATATATTAAGGAAAGAGGTAGGGATATGAAGTTTTTTATTGATACTGCAAATGTAGAGGAAATTCGTGAAGCAAATGATATGGGCGTTATCGCCGGTGTTACTACAAATCCGTCTCTGATTGCCAAAGAAGGCCGTGATTATACGACTGTTTTAAAGGAGATCACAGAAATCGTTGACGGACCGATCTCCGGTGAAGTCAAGGCAACAACGGTCGATGCAGAAGGCATGATCAAAGAAGGCAGAGAGATTGCAGCTCTTCATAAGAATATGGTTGTTAAGATCCCTATGACTGCGGAAGGATTGAAAGCCATCAAGGTGTTAAGCAGCGAAGGCATCCATACCAACTGTACCCTCATCTTCACAGCAAATCAGGCCCTTCTGGCAGCTCGTGCCGGTGCGAACTATGTTTCTCCCTTCCTGGGACGTCTGGATGATATCTCGACACCGGGCATTGATCTGGTAGAAGAGATCGCTCAGATCTTCCAGAACTATCCGGACATCCATACAGAGATCATTGCCGCTTCTGTCAGAAACCCTCTGCATGTGACTCAGTGTGCACTGGCAGGCGCTGATATTGCAACCGTTCCTTATAAGGTTATCATGCAGATGCTTCATCATCCTCTGACCGATGAGGGTATTGTGAAGTTCCAGAAGGATTATCAGGCTGTTTTCGGAGACTGAGGATTGCCGATGACAAGCCGGGCAGAATAGTATAAGATAAAGATGTTAAACCGGTGAGACAGTAGGCGAGCCGGCAGGCTGGTGGATATTCAGAAAGGATACGTGTAATGACGAATCAGGAACTGAAGAAGATTGCGAATCAGGTCCGCAAAGACATCGTTTCTTCGCTTCATTCAGCGAAAAGCGGACATCCGGGCGGGTCTCTGGGCGCTGCAGATATTTTCACTTATCTGTATTTTGAAGAAATGAAGATCGATCCAAAGAATCCAAAGGATCCCAAGCGTGACCGCTTCGTTTTGAGTAAGGGACATACTGCGCCGGGACTCTATTCGGTATTGGCAGAGCGGGGGTATTTCCCGAGAGAGGATCTCTTGACCCTTCGCCATACCGGATCTTATCTCCAGGGACATCCCAATATGAATGAAACACCGGGCGTAGATATGTCCACCGGATCTCTTGGCCAGGGCGTATCTGCAGCAGTCGGTATGGCTCTTGCCGGGAAACTTAGAAAAGAGGACTACAGGGTCTATACCCTTCTCGGTGATGGTGAGCTCGAGGAAGGCCAGGTTTGGGAAGCTGCTATGTTTGCAGGAAACCATGCATTGGATAACCTGGTTGTGATCGTGGATAACAACAATCTCCAGATCGACGGAACCATCGAGGAAGTCAATTCTCCTTATCCCATCGATGAGAAGTTCAAGGCCTTCAAGTTCCATGTCATTCGTGTCTCGGATGGAAATGATTTTGATGAACTCCGGGCAGCTTTCAAGGAAGCCCGTGAAGTGAAGGGGCAGCCGGTTGCTATTATCGCAAAGACCGTAAAGGGCAAGGGCGTTTCCTTCATGGAGAACCAGGTCGGCTGGCACGGCAAGGCACCCAATGATGAAGAATATAAGATCGCAATGGCAGATCTCTCAAAGGAGGCATAAGACATGGCAGAGCTTAAGAAAATTGCAACACGTGAAAGCTATGGCAATGCCCTGGTAGAACTCGGGAAAGAGCATGATGATCTGATTGTTCTTGATGCCGATCTGGCCGGCGCAACCAAAACCGGAATTTTCAAGAAGGCATTTCCGGATCGTCATATCGACTGCGGTATTGCAGAGGCGGATATGATGGGCATCGCAGCCGGACTGTCTACAGCAGGAATGGTTCCTTTTGCAAGCTCTTTTGCCATGTTTGCAGCAGGCCGTGCTTATGAGCAGGTTCGGAATTCCATCGGATATCCTCATTTAAATGTGAAGATCGGTGCTACCCATGCCGGTATTTCTGTCGGTGAGGATGGTGCTTCTCATCAGTGCTGTGAAGATATCGCTCTGATGCGGGTGATTCCCGGAATGACTGTCATTGTTCCTTCGGATGATATTGAAGCAAAGGCTGCAGTCAAGGCTGCTTATGAGATGCAGGGCCCGGTCTATCTCCGTTTCGGACGTCTGGCAGTACCTGTCATCAATGACAGACCGGATTATCATTTTGAAATCGGAAAGGGCATTCTTCTTCGTGAGGGATCTGACCTTACCATTGTAGCAACAGGCCTTGAAGTAGGGTATGCACTGGAGGCTGCTGACCGTCTGGCAGAGGATGGCATTCATGCGGAGGTCATCAATATTCATACCATTAAGCCTTTGGATGAGGATCTGATCATTGCTTCTGCCAAGAAGACCGGAAAGGTCGTTACTGTTGAGGAACACTCGATTATCGGCGGCCTTGGCAGTGCGGTATCGGATGTCCTTTCTGAAAAACTTCCGACTCCGGTTCATAAGATCGGTGTTCGTGATACATTCGGTGAATCCGGTCCTGCCCTGGAACTTCTGAAGAAGTACAAGCTGGATGGCGAGGGCATTTACCACGAGATCCACGACTGGTTAGGCTGAGATTGTCTGGAA
>JAQXPG010000008.1 GCA_029100405.1 Lachnospiraceae bacterium
ACCTTCCTCTCCTCTTTCGCCCGGCCCTCTCGTCCACCTTCCGGTTCACCCAGTCCGCAAACCTGGTCAGATAGCGCATACAGGGTTCCGTCGCAATAGCAAAGAGAACAAAAAGCATGGCGCATTTGGTCGAGACAAAGCTGATTCCAAAGAGATCGTTGAAGAAGATCCCTGTAAAAAGCAGTCCGGCAATGCAGCCCGTAATGACCGCGATTCGGTAAGCATTCCATGGTGCGCTGATGTTCAATAGAATGATAAAACCTACGATCGCAAGAAGAAAGGTTGCTGCCACCGAGACATCCCGCCCTGACACGCCGAAAGTATCTGCAAAGACGACCATAGCGGCGATTGCCAGAAAGTCCGTCAATGCAGCCGGCAGTGCCCGAATGAGGACCCTCCGCATAAAGTGCTCCTTGATCCTCTGGCGGTTCGGCTCCATAGCAAGAAAGAAAGCCGGTATTCCAATATTGAAAGCAGAAATCAGAGAGATCTGATTCGGTTCCAGAGGATACTGAATGATAGAGAAAATGGAAAAGAGACCCAGAAGAACCGAGAAAATATTCTTTACCAGAAAAAGCGTTGCCGACCGCTCAATATTATTGATGATCCGCCTGCCCTCTCCGACGATCTCCGGAAGATGGGAAAACTCGGAATCCAGAAGGGCCACCTGGGCCGACTGCACCGCTGCATCGGAACCGGATGCCATTGCGATCGAACAATCAGAGTCCTTCATGGCAAGGATATCATTGACACCATCACCCGTCATGGCAACCGTATGTCCCTGAGCCTTTAATTCCTGCACGATAGTGCGTTTCTGTTCCGGCGTCACCCGGCCGAAGACCGTCATCGTCTGGACGGCCCTTCGAATCTCCTCCCTTGTTTTCAAAGTGGAAGCATCGACATAACGGTCTGCATTTTCAATGCCCGCCTGCCTGGCCACATTCGATACCGTCACAGGATTGTCTCCGGAAATCACCCGGATCGAGACGCCCTGCTTTCGGAAGAAGCGGAAGGTCCTGGGCGCATTTTCCCGGACCGGATTCTGAAGAAGAGTGAAAAAGAGTGCCTCTGCCTCAGAAAGGCCCATCCCCTTTTTCGGCAGCTGGTCTTTCCCTTCTCCGACAAGGCGGGCAAAGACCATCACGCGGTAGCCCTTTTCGGCATAGCTGTCGACCTGATGCCGGTACTTTTCAAAATTCTTACCCAGAATGATCTCGGGTGCCCCGAAAAGGTAAACCCCATCGGAAAAAGCCACTCCGGAGTACTTATTCCGCGAGCTGAAGGGAAGGACCTCCTTAGCCGGAAAATTTCGATTGGAAGGAAAATAAGAACGGATGGCCTGCATGGAAATATTGTCATCCGTCTGAGCCGAGAGATAAGAGCCGAAGCGGAGCACCAGGTCCGAATTCAGTTTTTCCTCCACTGACCGCGGTTTCCCGGGATTCCCATCGGCATCCGGTTTCAAAATGTCAGCCTCCTCGCCGGGCAGAACACAGTCTACAACCAGCATCTTGGTATCTGTAATGGTTCCGGTCTTATCTACACAGAGGACATCGACCCGGGCCAGGCTCTCAATACTCTTCATATCATGCAGCATGACCTTCTGCAGGGCAAGCCTTGCAGCACTCATAGCAAGAGTTACACTGACCAGGAGGTAGAGCCCTTCGGGAATCATACCGAGAACAACGGCTACCATGGAAGAAACCGAATCCTGAAAAGAACTGCCTCTCCAGAACATGCCCTGGATAAATAACATCAGGCCGATTGGAATCAAAAGGACACCCATGACACGGACCAGACGGTCAATCGACCGCACCATCTCCGATTGCTCCCCGCTTGACATCTCCCTTGCTTCCCTGGTCAGTCTGGACAGATAAGAATTTTCCCCGACCTTTGTCAGTCTGGCAAAACATCTGCCGGATACGACAAAGGATCCGGACATGAGATTCATCCCCGGTTTCTTCTCAATCTCATCTGCTTCACCGGTGAGTAGTGCTTCATTGACAGAAACCGTCCCCTTCTCCACTCTGGCATCGGCCGGGATCTGATCTCCACTCTGCAGAAGAACCAGATCATGTAACACCAGCTTGTCGATCGGAATTTCTCTGACTTCCCCGTCTCTCATGACATGGGCAGCCATTGTGTTCATGATAGACAGCTTATCCAAAACACTCTTCGCATAGATCTCCTGGGCAATGCCGATCAGAGTATTGGCAATAATGACCGGGAGAAAAGTCAGTCCCCGGAAATTCCCGGAGACGATCAAAAGAATCGTCAGAATCAGAAAGATCAGGTTAAAATAAGTAAGTACATTCTCACGTATAATATCCCCGACTGTTTTCTGGGTCTTATCACTTTGAATATTCTGATTGCCTTTTCTGATTTCTTCAGCTGCCTCCCTTGAGGTCAGACCCTGAATCGTTTCTTCCATAAATCACCTGTTGACTGATATTCTATTGTGACTGATATTCTCTTGCTTACAACTTTATTACAGTCTGAACTTCCCTCTTATTCAAATGACTATTCAAATGACAAGCCTCACCGCATCACGGCCAGGCTGAAGATCCAGTAGACCAGGAACAAGATCATGACCGGGACAATGGCAACTCCGCCATGGCGGCGGATAAAAGCCGGTTTCTGATCCTTGGACAGTTTCTTTACCTTACTCAAAAGACGACTGATATGCTCGAGATAGATCCGATCCCCGAAGAGTGCCATGGATACATCCAGAATCAGCGAAATGATCATTGCCAGCTGAGAACGGAAAATGAGGCCGAACAAGCCGGCCATAAGTATGGTTACGATCGACATGGGATACATTTTCCGATAGGCAAACCAGATGGGTCCCAGGAGAAATGCGCCCCAGTTCCATCCGAAAAGGCGGTTTTTCTCCCGCATCTTCTTGAACTTTTCTCCATAACCGAAGGCACCGGGCCCGATCAGAAGTTCCTCGTCCGTAAGACCTGCCTCGCCGGACTCCAGGCGCTTTAACAGATCCTGCAGGTCTCCCTCATCCTGCCAGTCATAATCGGCAATGGGGTCTTTTTTATTTTCTGCATCCTTGCCATAACGCTCTTCCCAGATATTACGCGGGCCCTGCTTTTCTCCATTGGCAACTGGCTCTCCATCGGCAGCCGGCTCTCCCTCTGCAAAAGGGTCTTCCCTTATGACGGTCTCCGGCGTCACAGGGGTTTTGCAGGCATAGCATATTTTCGAATGATCTGCGAGCCTGGCTCCGCATTTTTTACAGATCAGCATAGTATCACCTTCTTATTTCATGCTTTTTCGTCTACTTTACAATACCACAAAACCGCATCCGAATGCCAAGAAAGACTCTTGTTTCTAACTTAAATCTTGATTTGTGCTTCCATTTGGTTTATAACTTTAGCAAGTTAACACGCAAAAGAGATTTTAGAATAAAGGGATAAAAATACAGATATGTCAAAATTTCTCAACCGTCTTTATCAGGATCTGACCCCTTATACACCGGGAGAGCAGCCTCAGGACAAGAAGTATATCAAATTGAATACCAACGAGTCTCCTTTCCCGCCAGCGCCGGGAGTCATTGATGCTGTGAATCAGAAGGAGGCTGAAAACCTCCGCCTCTATTCAGACCCTGAACTAAAACCATTGAAAGCTGCCCTGGCTATTGCCTATGGACTGGATCCTTCGAATGTCTTCGTCTCCAACGGATCGGATGAGGCCCTGAATTACGCCTTCATGGCCTTCGGACAGGATGGCATCCTTTTCCCTGACATCACCTACGGCTTCTACAAAGTCCTGGTCGAAGCCAACCATCTTCCCTATGAGGAGAAAGCCCTCCGAAAGGACTTCACCATCGATATTTCAGATTATACAAATGTAAACCAGGCCGTTTGTATCGCTAACCCCAATGCACCAACCGGTCTCCTGTTATCTCTTGATGACATCCGGTCGATTGCCCGATCCAACCCCAATCATGTGGTCATGATCGATGAGGCCTATATCGACTTTGGCGGCCAGACTGCCATTCCCCTGACAAAGGAGTTCGATAATCTTTTAGTCATCCAGACCTTCAGTAAGTCCAGGTCTCTGGCAGGCGCCCGTGTCGGCTATGCCATCGGCCCAAAGGCCCTGATTCAGGATCTCGAAACGATAAAATTTGCCCTGAATCCTTATAATGTCAACCGGATCTCCATGGCCTGTGCCATTGCAGCCGTCGTGGATCCTGCCTATTATCAGGCAAGGATCCGGGAAATCAAGGCCAATCGTGCCTATACGGAAGACGCCCTGGAAAAACTCGGTTTCCAGGTGATCCCTTCTTCCTCCAATTTTGTCTTTGCCCGTCATCCCGCTTACAACGGAGAAAAGCTCTATCAGGATTTGAAGGCAAATGGCATCCTGGTTCGTCATTTCACCGATCCGAAGATCACTTCCTATAACCGGATCACCATCGGAGCCATGGAAGAAATGGAGGCCTTGATCCGGACGATCGAAAGCCTCTTGGACAAAGCCGGTATCAAATAGAGTGAACTCTTGCCATATCAAAAGGTTTTTGGCATCTATTTCGCATCTATTTCATAGAATAAAAGCCCTGCTGTTTGCTATACTATTACTAAAAACAACACTGATCTGATCAAGAAAGGAGCCTGCCATGAGAGCTGCTGAAGTCAGCCGCACAACAACAGAAACCGATATCCGGCTCACCTTAAATCTGGATGGAAGCGGCCAGTCCGATATCCACACCGGGGTTGGTTTTCTCGACCATATGCTGACCCTTTTTGCCCGCCATGCCAACTTTGATCTGGCCCTAATCTGCAAGGGAGATACCTGGGTAGACGACCACCACAGCGTAGAGGATATCGGTATTACTCTTGGCGCTGCCTTTCGCGAAGCGCTCAAAGACAAGCGTGGGATCTGCCGCTATGCTTCGCTGGCGCTTCCCATGGACGAAGCACTTGTTCTGGTAGCGGTCGATATTTCCGGCCGGGGCCAAGCCTTCACCGACCTGACCTTCCCTTCTGAGAAAATCGGAAGCTTCGATACGGAGCTGGTGAAGGAATTTTTCCTGGCTCTGGCAGCCAATGCCGGAATCACGCTTCATGTCAGGAAACTGGCCGGAGAAAACAGCCACCATATCGCTGAGGCTGCCTTCAAGGGACTGGGACATGCCCTTCGGGCTGCAGTTTCCATCGACCCAAAGCAGGCTGATCGCATTCCTTCCACCAAGGGACTCCTGTAAAAGGCCCCTTAGAATCGCAGAAACTTGTTTAGAAAGGGGATCTGGCAGACAAAAGCGAACTGCTGTCTCTGCCTTCCTTATGTCTTGTTCACCAACACGATCCGAAAATTTTGAAAGAAGACCAACCGCATGATCGAACAGAAATTAAATGCCTTATATGAGACCTACGGCTACCGGAAATTCAAGATCTCCAAATTTGAACCCTATGATCTCTATGCCGATAACCGGGACTTTTTGAAATCCAGCCAGCTCATCACCTTTACGGATCTGGACGGATCCCTTCTCGCTCTAAAACCCGATGTCACCTTAAGCATTGTAAAGTCCAACAGTGGCGGCGAGGAAAAGGTCTATTATAATGAGACCGTCTACCGTCCCAAGGAAAACCACTACCGGGAGATCCTCCAGGCCGGTGTGGAACGGATCGGGAAAATCGATCGTTTCTCTGAAGCCGAAGTCATCGCCCTGGCTGCAAAATCCATTCAACTGATCAGTAAAAAGTACATCATCCGCCTTTCGGATGCGGCTTTTCTCGGGGAACTTTTTCAGGTTTTCGGCATCAGCCCTTCCACCCGGGAAGAACTGCTTGTCATGTTTTCCATGAAGAACACCTCGGGCATCGATGAAATGGTGAAGGATGGCCGCCTGACCCTTGCCAGTGCAGACAGCATCCGCCATCTCATAGACCTCTATCTCCCCTTCCGCGAAGGCGTGGAAGAAATCCGGAAATATGCTTTTTCCAACGCTTCCATGGAGATGGTTCGTAATCTCTCTGACCTTGCCAGGGTCCTCGATGCCTATGGTGTTCTGGACTCTATTTACCTGGATTTCTCTCTTGTCAATTCTATGGACTACTATAATGGCATACTCTTTCAGGGAGCTGTTGCCGAGATCCCTTTCACCATCCTGACCGGTGGCCGTTACGACCGGCTGCCTGAGAAAATGGGAAAGAAAGAGGGTGCCATCGGCTTCGCCCTGGATCTGGATCTGGTGGAAAACTATCTTTCCAAGCCGAAAACCTATGATGTGGATGATCTATTGGTCTATTCCGAGGAGGAAGATCCGGCAAAACTTGCCTCCATCGTGGAAGGCCTGATTGCCAGGGGGCACAAGGTCCGCACGGTCCGCGAAGATGAAAGGAAGACCATGGAGCAGAAAGTCAATGCACGATCTGTGCTGAATCCGATGGAAGCAGAGAAGGAGATCAAATCCAATGATTAATATCGCACTGCCCAAGGGGCGTCTGGGTGACCGGACCTACAGTCTGATGGCAGCTGCCGGTTTCGACTGCCCTGCCATTCTGGAAAAGAACCGGAAACTGACCTTTGAGAATTCCGAAAAAGGAGTCCGCTATTTCTGGGTCAAGCCATCCGACGTATCGATTTATGTGGAACGCGGCGCTGCGGATATCGGAGTCTGTGGCAAGGACATTCTCCTGGAATATCAGCCCAATGTCTATGAACTTTTGGATCTGGGAATCGGCAAGTGCCGCATGTGCGTCGCCGGTCCTCGTGATTTTACCGATCCAAGAGACCGGACCCTTCGTGTCGCAACAAAATTTCCGAACATTGCCGGAGAATATTATGAATCCGTCGGCCGTGATATCGATATCATCCATCTGAACGGATCCATCGAGATCGCTCCTATCCTGGGATTAAGCGATGTCATCGTCGATATCGTAGAAACCGGCAGCACCCTCCGGGAAAATGACCTCGTGGTCCTCCAGGAGATCATCCCCATCAGTGCCCGGCTGATCAGTAATAAGGTCAGTTTCCAGTTCCGCCACGACGAGATTCAGGCGGTCCGGGACGGCCTGAAGAACCTGATCCTTTCCGGGCAGAAGGTAGAAACGATCAGTTTGCAGCACTAAGCTTTTGAAAGGTTCGATCCGAAAGGAACCACTTGCAGCAAGGATCTTAAGTATGATTCCAATGGCCGGCCGTCCGAAAAAGCGACGGGGCCGGTCTACATTACACCAAAGAAAGAAAAGAGGCTCGACATGATTCGTATTTTTGAAATGGGAAAAATCAAGGATGAAGAGATCTTCGCCCGGAGCGAACCGACCTCTGAGGTCGAGGCAATCGTCCGGGACATCATCTCCGATGTCAGAAGCCGTGGCGATGCCGCCCTTCATGACTACAGCGCCCGCTTTGATCACGTAGAACTGGATGATTTCCTTGTCTCTGATGAGGAAATGGAGACCGCTCTAAAAAAAGTAGAGCCTGAATTTCTGGAGGTTCTGAAAGAGGCAGCCGATCACATCCGTTCCTTTCATAAGAACCAGGTGCGTCAGAGCTTCATTCAGACGGACCGGGAGGGTGTCATTTTGGGACAGCGGATCCTTCCCCTCGATAAGGTCGGCCTTTACGTACCGGGCGGCACCGCAGCTTATCCTTCCACCGTTCTCATGGATGCCATTCCTGCGGAGATCGCAGGCGTTCACGAGATTGTGATGACAACGCCGCCTTCCAAGGAAGGCTCGGTCAATCCTTATATCCTGGCAGCCGCCAAGGTCGCCGGCGTCGGCCGGATCTACAAGGTCGGCGGAGCCCAGGCCATTGCAGCCCTGGCTTACGGAACCGAAAGCATCCCCCGCGTTGATAAAATTGTCGGCCCCGGCAATGCCTTTGTTGCAGAAGCCAAGAAACAGGTCTTCGGCCAGGTCAATATCGATATGATCGCCGGCCCATCCGAGATCCTGGTTCTTTCTGATGGCAAGTCCGATCCCCACTATCTGGCAGCCGATCTCCTCTCCCAGGCCGAGCATGACAAGAATGCCTCCGCTGTTCTGGTGACCATTTCCATCGAAGAAGCAAAGGCGGTCCAGGCAGAGATCGAAGCTCAATTGAAGAAATTGAAGCGGGAAGAAATCGCCCGTGCCTCCATAGACAATCATGGCAAAATCATCGTAGCCCACGATATCACAGAAGGGATCGCCGCTGCCAACCGGATCGCTCCGGAGCATCTGGAACTGGCCGTTGACCAGCCTTTCGACTATCTCGGACAGATCAAAAATGCCGGATCGCTCTTCCTGGGCCGCTACAATCCGGAGCCCTTAGGCGACTACTTCGCAGGCCCCAACCACACCCTGCCGACCTCCGGAACAGCCCGTTTCTACAGCCCTCTGTCTGTGGATGATTTCGTAAAGAAGATGCAGTACAGCTACTATACCAGAGAAGCACTAGAAAAAGACTGCGATAAGGTCTCTCTTTTCGCCCGGAGAGAGGGTCTGACCGGACATGCCAGAGCCGTAGATATCCGTTTTGGCAAGGAAGACCGGGACTGAAACCACCTGTTAAGAACCCTTTCTTTGAAAATGGATGATCCATTTTTCCGTGTGGAAAGATAGACCGATGCGAGATGCTCATCGAATGGATAGGTAGCAGAAAGACGAGGTATAAGCCATGATAGCAATCATCGACTACGGATCCGGCAATATTTTCTCTCTCCAGTCTTCCCTGAAGGCGATTGGTCAGGAAGTGATCGTTACCCGGGACCCGGCAGAAATACAGGCATCCGACCATATCATCCTGCCCGGTGTCGGTGCTTTTGAGGATGCCGCCCAAAAGCTTCATAAGGTCGGTCTCTTTGAATGGATCCGGAAAGAAGCCAGGGCGAAAAAGCCTATCCTCGGCATCTGTCTCGGTATGCAGCTCCTCTTCGACCAGTCTACAGAATATGGTCTCCATCAGGGCCTTGGACTGATCCATGGCGAGGTAAGGGGCATCGAAGATGTCATTCCAAAGGATCTCGACATCCCCCATATGGGTTGGAACCGCCTGATCTATCGGAATCCCTCCCCTCTTTTTCAGGGCATTCCCGAAGGCTCTTATGTCTATTTCGTCCATTCCTACGCCGCTTTCGATTGTGAAAAAGACCTGATTGCCCAGGCGGAATATGGCTGCCCCTTGACCGCTGCCGTCCAGCATGGCAATGTCTGCGGTACCCAGTTCCATCCGGAGAAAAGCGGCCCTGTCGGCTTAAAGATCTTACAGAATTTCTGTGCTATGTAATTCTGTGCTATGTAATTCTGTGTTATGTAATTCTGTGTTATGTAATTCTGTGCTATGTAATAAAGTAATGATATGAAATGATTACGCGTGGTTTCCTCGTTTCGCAGTATCCCGCTATGGAGAAAAAATATGGACTTATTCCCTGCCATTGATCTATATGACAAAAAAGTTGTCCGCCTCTTGCACGGCGACTACCAGAAAATGACCGTCTATCCCGATGATCCCCTGGCCAATGCCAAGAATCTGGAAAAAGCCGGCGCCCGCTGGCTTCACCTGGTGGATCTCGAGGGGGCTCGGGACGGCAGTACACCGAATTTCCCGGTCGTCGAATCCATCTGTAAAGAAACCGGTCTGAAATGCGAGATCGGCGGTGGCATCCGATCTTTTGAAACCATTGAAAAGTATCTCCATGCCGGAGTCAGCCGGGTCATTCTGGGCACCAAGGCCGTTACCGATGAA
>JAQXPG010000009.1 GCA_029100405.1 Lachnospiraceae bacterium
TCAGATTGACATTTTTCAATCCCTGAAAACCGTTCGGATATCTCTTACCTACATTCTCGAACTGAATCATACTCTTTTTCTCTCTTCTACTTTTACGACAGACCACACAAATTGGTATGGTAACCAATGCGCGTAACATACGGATATATTCTACACTAATTTTCCGGCATAAAAAAGGGCGGAGAACAAATCTCCGCCATTTTCTTTTAGCAAATGCAAAAGTCCTTTTCCCTTCGGATACTCATTACGAACCGAAGGAAGATGGAAGCTTTCGCATTTACCTGATCTCTTATTATTTACTCATCTTTTCGATCATCTTCTGGGCTTCACGCTCGGAGTCATAATCGGAAGACTTTGCAACCTTATATCCCTCATGGGAATAAATGGCAATGACTTTCTTGCCTTCATCGGTATTTGCAATATTGATGAAAGCAGTCTGCAGAGCCTTTTTCAGTCCTTCACTCATGTTCGGGGACTTCTTGGATACAGAGATGGTATCGTTATAGATTGCAGGAGTTACACCGATGACATTGGTGTCATCCCAGATCTTATTGGTCATGCCATAGGTATCATTCCACTTTGCTTCATAGTCACGACGGGCATCCGCATAGCAGCAGACAACATCAACCTGACCGGAAGCCAGCTGTGCGAATGCAGTACCATAGGAGTCGGCCTGTACAGCATGGGACAGCTCAGTAATGTTATGCTTATAATGCTTGGACAGCCAGAGAGACGGATATACATATCCGGCCGGGCTGGTAGAACTCATGATGGACCAGTTAGCGCTGTTTAAATCATCCCAGGTAAGCTTCTTTCCGCTGTTTACCTTCTCAGCCAGTTCCTTACCCTTTGCGGAAGGGCCTGCAATCATCAGAGCACGATAAGAAGTAGCCTGCTTGTCAACTGCTGTCGTAGGCTTATTGTCATTCCAATCCTTTGCAGAATCAGAATCATTATTCAAGCCCTTTCTGGTAGCAGTCAGAATAACATCTGCACCATCATCATAAAGGACATAGGTAGAACCCGGGATTACACCGATATCAGTGGTGCCGGCAACCAGGGCCTGACCTACTGCATCGAAGCTGGTTCCTACAGAAATATCAACAGAACCAACATTGTAACCTTCCTTCTTCAGCTCATCTTTCAGAAGATTCTTCAGAGGCTCGGTAGCTGTGATGATCTCATCCGGTTCACGGGACGGAACGAAAGCGATCGACAGCTTGTCGATATTCTTGTCATCCTTTTTCGATGATGTGTTGGACTTTGTACTTCCGCAGCCGGCCAAGATACCTACGGACATAGCTGCAGTCAGTGCAAGTGCAAGTACTTTCTTCATGAATTTCCTCCATTTCGGGCGAATGCCCACTTTCTAAATTGTGCTCCCGGGCAATCTGATTGGACAAAAGAATCTGTCGGACTCGATCCCAGTCGCAAGACAACAAGGCCATTATAAATAGCAGAGATAGAAACTACAAGATGAAATTTAGTTTTTAAAGCATTTTTGCAAAAAATTTACACATCTATAACAAAAGGATTCGTTTTCTTTGGTAATAGGCAATACATCCTATATCAATCTTCCTGCCCAGGACTCAATGCACGGAAAACCAGTCTTCACCGACTTCCATATCAATTTCCAGAGGAACGGACAAGTGGGCTGCGCCCATCATTTCCTCCTTCAAAATGGCCTTGACCGTCTCTAATTCTTCCCTCTTTGCCTCAATCAGAAGCTCATCGTGAACCTGGAGAACCAGACGGGAGGAAAGTCCTTCCTCAGCCAGCCGGTCATGGACACGAACCATGGCGATCTTTATAATATCCGCTGCCGTTCCCTGAACCGGCGAATTCATGGCCACCCGTTCTCCGAACTGTCTCTGCATGAAGTTACTGGACTTTAGTTCCGGGATCGGCCGTCTCCTGCCGAACAGGGTCTCTGCATATCCCTTTTCCTTAGCCGATGCCACCAGCCCTTCCAGATAGACCTTGAGCTTAGGATAGGCAGCATAATAATTATCGATATATTCCTTGGCTTCCTTTTGCGAAATATGAAGATCCTGGCTCAAGCCATAGGCCGAGATGCCGTAGACAATGCCAAAGTTAACCGCCTTGGCATTACGTCTCTGAAGATCCGTAACCTCATCAAAGGGGGTATGGAAGACTAAGGATGCAGTTGACCGGTGGATATCCTGACCGTTCTGATAAGCCCGGATCAGGTTTTCGTCCCCCGACAGATGGGCCAGGACACGAAGCTCGATCTGCGAGTAATCGGCATCCAGATAAATATAGCCCTCGGCCGGATGGAAAACTTTCCGGATCTTCTTTCCAAGCTCCATACGAACCGGTATATTCTGCAGATTGGGATTGGTACTGGAAATTCGTCCGGTTGCCGTCACTTTTTGCTGAAAGGTCGAATGTACTCTTCCATCCTCTGCCAGACATTCCGACAAGCCATCCACATAAGTCGACTTCAGCTTACTGTATTTTCGATAATCCAGGATATGGGCAATGATCGGATTCCAGGGAGCCAGCCGTTCCAGGACATCCGCAGCCGTCGAAAAGCCGGTCTTGGTCTTCTTTCCGCCCGGAATGGCCATCTTTTCAAAAAGAATGGTCGACAGCTGCTTCGGAGAATTGATATTGAATGTTTCTCCCGCCTCTTCATAGATCCGGCTCTCCAGCCCTTTCATTTCCTTCTCAAGAACCTGCCCGTAGACAAGCAAAGAATCCCGGTCCATCTCCATGCCGAGTTTTTCCATATCCGATAAGGTGAAGATCAGGGGCAGCTCAATCTTTCGATAGAGATCTTCTGCTCCGACTTCCTCCAATTTCTTCTCCAGGATCTCCGGTGCCCGGGCAGCTGCCAGAGCGGACAGTGCCGTCATTTTCATGAGATCCCCGACCCGGCTGCCATCCGCCGGATCCATAGCCTTGGCCAATTTCATCTGTCCCAGCGTCTCCTCAAGAGACGGTACGGTAAGATCCAGGAAATTCTTTGCGATTTCATCCATGGGATAGGCTGATTGCAAAGGATCTAATAAATATGCTGCCACCCCGCAATCAAAAAAGGAATGATAGTCCATCTTCCCAGAACTAAGTCTCTCACTCGCCGTTTCCTTGAAAAGGTTCTGATACTCCTTGACATCTTCCATGGAAAGAAGGTGGTCTCTCCGTAAGCTTTCGGTCCCTTCCAGAAGCTTGTCACAGCTCAAGCCTGAAATCCCCTGCCAGCCTTCCGCCACTGCCATTCCAAGGTCCATGCCGGCCTCGGGAACGAGAACCCAGGCCTTCTCCCCGTCCGACAGGGCGAAGATCCGGATCCTTTTCTCCCACTGCATGAAATGTAAACCAATGCTCTTCTTCTCCGGAAGAGAACGTAAGTGATCCAGAACTTGTTGAAAGTCATTAAGGCTTTCGATGAAACAAACCTTTTCTTCCAGTT
Organism: Lachnospiraceae bacterium; assembly: GCA_029100405.1. GTDB lineage: Bacteria > Bacillota > Clostridia > Lachnospirales > Lachnospiraceae > Lachnocurva. The sequence goes on from JAQXPG010000009.1 coordinate 3,437, forward strand.
TTTCTTGTGACACAGAGCTTTGTGAAAAACGGGGAAGGAAGTTTTTAAAGTCCCATTCTCTGCAAAGTTCAAATGCCCTTTTCGTATAGAGATCTCCCAGGGCAGCATCCTCCAGAGTCAGTTCCACATCCGCTTTGGTGTTGATGGTTGCCAGTTTTTTCGACAAAATGGCCTGATCGTAATATTCCTGCAGATTCTTTTTTGCCCTGGGAGGTTTGATCTCATCAATATGAGCATAAGCATTCTCTACCGTCTGAAAGGACTGAATAATGGCAGTCGCCGTCTTTTCACCAATGGAGGGAACGCCGGGGATATTATCTGCCGTGTCTCCCCAGAGGGCCTTGACATCGATGAATTCCTGCGGTGTTACGCCCTTGGAAGCCAGAACATCCTTGGCATAGTAGTCTTCGATCTCCGTCCCGGTCTTCTTGGTCTTCGGAATGGAGATCTTCACATGATCTGTCGCCAGCTGCAAGAGATCCCGGTCGCCGGAAACAATGGTCACTTCGTATCCGGCCTTCTCCGCCTGAACAGACAGGGTACCTAAGATGTCATCTGCTTCCAGGCCGGCCTTCTTTACGATGGGCACATCCATGGCCATAAGCATCTCCTGGATCATGGGGACCTGTTCCTTCAGTTCCGGATCCATGGGATGACGGGTTCCCTTATATTCCTTGTACATCTCATGGCGGAAGGTCGGTGCCGAGACATCAAAAGCAACAGCAAAATGATCCGGTTTCTCGGTATCTATGTACTTAAACATCATATTTAAGAAGCCATAGACCGCATTGGTATGCTGGCCCTTGGAATTGGTAAGATCCGGAAGGCCATAATAAGCCCGGTTCAGAATGCTGTGTCCATCGATTAAAAGTAACTTACTCAAACTATCTCTCCTAAATTTATTTCTTTATTTCTATGCATTTCTATGCTTTGTCTATCCGGCCCGTTTCTTCCCTTGATTGGTCTATATTTCCAATTCTTCGATCTGTTTATCGATCCCACTTGTCGCAAAGGGCATTGATCTGGTCTGCAAAGCGGGCCATATCCTTATTGGCAAGTCCTGCACTCTTTCTTATGATGGTCATCAGGCGCTGGCCGGCAGCCAGAAGACGATTATAGATCTGCTGGCCGCTTTGTTTGCCCTTACTCATCTGTGCATGACGGACAGATACCTTCTCACGCTTGATCCGGCTGCCTTCTCTGATCTTTTCTCCACTGATGAGATCCCAGCTGTCACCGGAATAAGGCGCTACTGCATCGAAACCATAAGTATCATGCACCAGTTTGGCATAGTTGTCCGTAACTTCATCCTGACCATGGACAACGAAGACCTTCTTGGGCGGATTCTCCTTGAAATGGCCGATCCAGTCCAGAAGATGGGGCTGGTCGGCATGGCCGCTGATACCGGGCAGGTTCAAGATCCTGGCATTGACTTCGATCTCTTCACCGAAGATATGAACACGCTTGGCTCCATGCAAAAGGTTAAAGCCCAGGGTTCCCGGAACCTGATAACCAACGAAAAGGATGGTCGATTCCGGCCGCCAGAGATTATGCTTTAAGTGATGGCGGATCCGGCCGGCTTCACACATACCGGATGCGGAAATAATCACTTTCGGCCGCATATTAAAGTTGATCATCTTCGACTCTTCGGGTGTGACGGCAACCCGAAGTCCGGGGAAGGAAATGGGATTTATGCCATGGGATACCAGATCCATAGCCTCCTCATCGAAGCATTCGGAAATATTCCGGGAGAAGATATTCGTAGCTTCCACGGCCAGAGGGCTATCCATATAGACTTCAAAATCATCCATCTGGGGGATCAAATGTTCTTCCTTGATCTTACGGATAAAGTAGAGCATTTCCTGGGTCCGGCCGACAGAAAAGGCCGGAATGACCAGATTCCCGCCTCCCTGCAGGGTGCTCCGGATGACATCGGCCAGGGCTTTGGCATAGTCTGCCGGTTTGTCATGGACTCTGTCACCATAGGTGGACTCTGTTAAAACATAATCCGCATCCTTGATAAATTCCGGATCCTTGATCAGGGGCTGGTCTACATTTCCAATATCACCGGAGAAAACCAGTTTTACTTCATGGCCGTCTTCATTAAGCCACATCTCAATCGAAGAGGAACCGAGCAGGTGTCCGGCATCCACAAAGCGGATGGAAATGCCGTCACAGACCTGGATCTTCATGTGATAGTGGCAGGGAACGAACTGGGTCAGAACCTTCGTAGCATCCTCAACCGTATAGAGAGGTTCTATCAGTTCTCCGCCGGAACGGCGGGCTTTCCGGTTCTTCCATTCCACTTCGGACTCCTGAATGTGAGCCGAGTCTTTCAGCATGATCTCACAGAGCTGGGTGGTTGCCTGGGTGGCAAAAACCTGTCCGCGGAAACCGTGATTGTACATGAGCGGAATCAGACCGCTGTGATCGATATGGGCATGCGTTACGAAAATATAGTCCAGTTCGGAAGCATTGACCGGGATTTCCTGATTTTCATAAATATCGGCTCCCTGCTGCATACCGCAGTCTACCAAGAACTTTTTTCCGGCTGCCTCCAGATAATGGCAGCTGCCGGTAACCTCATGATCTGCACCTAAAAATTCAATAATCATATTGTACCCCCTTAGCTAGTGCGTAATCACCTTTCGACCCTGCTAACCTCATTGTATCATAAGAAAAGAGAAAGAGAAAAAAAGCATGTGAGAAAACTCACATGCTTTTCCATAACTTATTTTCTGAATTGATCCAAAGGACCTTTGCCCGATCTTATGAGATTGTTGATCTCCTCCGGACCTTCGATTATCTCTTTTATTATCTCTTTTTTCCTCTTAAGAAATCCGGAACAGAGATATCATTTGGCTTTACGTTGGGCTTGGGCTGAACCGGCGTATTCAGATTTCTCTGGAAATCTTCCCGGGGACTGCTCTGCATTGCCGTCGGATGCGGGGCACGCACCGGATCCACACTTGCATGAGGAACCTGAGGATTGGTATAAGAATTTTGATAGCCTGTATATCCGTTATTCAAACTTCTCTGCCCCTGATTATAATTCATCTGATTATAGCCGGCACGGAGATTCGGCGTCTGAATGGTATCCTGGCCTTCCAATCCGGTTGCAATAACAGTCACAGAAACCTGATCCTGCATGGATTCGTCATAACGGCAGCCCCAGATGATATTGACATTCTCACCCGCAAGTTCCTGTATATAAGAAGCAGCTTCGCTTGCTTCCAGAAGAGACATATCACCACTCATGGAAACCAGAGCATCACTTGCTCCCTGAATCGAGGTCTCAAGCAGAGGACTCTCAACTGCCATCTTGACAGCTTCCTGAGCCTTCTCATCTCCCTTGGCGTAACCGATACCGATATGAGCGATGCCCTTATCCTGCATAATGGTACGGACATCTGCAAAGTCCAGGTTGATGTCGCCAGGATTATTGATGACATCGGTGATGCCCTGAACGGACTGCTGAAGAACTTCATCGGCCTTCTGCAATGCTTCCGGCATGGAGGTATTTCTGGCTACGATCTGAAGCAGACGATCATTCGGAACAATAATCAGTGTATCTACGGCCTGACGCAGTTTCTCGATTCCTGCCTCTGCATTCTTCATACGCACCTTACCCTCAAAGGTAAATGGCTTTGTCACAACGCCGACCGTCAGAATTCCCTGTTCCTTTGCAAGTGCTGCGATGACAGGAGCTGCACCCGTTCCGGTACCGCCGCCCATGCCACAGGTAACAAAGACCATATCCGCGCCCTTGATTGCAGAAAGCAGATCTTCCTGGCTCTCTTCCGCCGCCTTTTCACCGATCTCGGGATGAGCGCCTGCACCCAGTCCCTTGGTAAGCTTTGCTCCGATCTGAATTGTTACTGGTGCCTTGCAAAGAGTCAGGGCCTGTTCATCGGTATTAACGCCGATCAGAGTAACTTCCTGATCCATGTTTGCTTCTACCATGCGATTGATGGCATTATTTCCGGCGCCGCCTGCACCGATCACAATAATCTTTGCCTTGGACTGAGCCTCCTGGCTCGGTGTGATATCTAAACCTAAACTCAAGGTCGTTCCTCCTTCTAATGGTCAGGAAAGGTTTCTACCTGACAATCTAAATTTTATTCTATAATTTTCACTAAATATATTCAACCGCTTTTTGCGGTTTTTCACAAAATTAAGCACTAGGTATTGTGCTTCTTATCCTTCACTCTTTTCAAAGATAATATCTGTATTTTCCGGCGTCCAGGTATCCAGATGCAGTGTTCCCTTCAGTCCCTCCAGATGTGGCTTTAAATAAGGGAGGCGCATCAGTTTCTCCTGGAGATACTCAAAACTTCCGATATCGTATGTAATATCCCCGCTGACAGCAGAGACTTCCCGCTCATCCCGGAAGGTCACGGAATCCACCTTGATGCCATACTTCTTCATCGCCTTCGTCAGTTGAAGCAAAGTCCGCCGGCATCTTCGGTTAATGGGAAGCGGTTCTCCCTTGGTCGGTTTACTGCATTTGATCCCACTGACCGGGAAGAGTCCTGCTACCTTTCGATCCGAAACTTCTTCCACCAGACCGTCATCATTAAAATAAGCCATTTTTCCATCTTCCATCGAAATGTAGCCCAAAAGCTCCGGTTCCCGAATTGCGATATGCAGAGTATGGGGCGAAGAAAGGCGGATGGAAAGCTTATATGATTTGCAAAAAGGCAGGTCATGAACCGGCTTTACCATGCTTTTTACAATCTGAACCAAACCGTACTTCTTATAATCCCCGGTCACGATCCGGTTCTCGATTTCCTGATCCGACAGGATATGATTTCCGCTCACCTCGACCGATGTCGTACGAAAGACCGTAATACAGAGGATATAGGAAAGAATCAAAAGCAGGACCAGTGCGAGAAGAATATTCGGAAGATAAAAGAGAAGGCGGGACTTCTGTTTTTTCTTATGTGCTTTTCGTCTCTTTACGACTTCTTCACTTTCACTCATAAAACAATCCTTTTTCAGGCATAGAAATTGATCGATCGGGAAACATTCAAAGCGACCCCAATTTCCGCCATCAGAATAAACAAGGCAGACCCTCCGTAACTGATGAAAGGAAGGGTAATACCGGTATTGGGAATGGAATTCGTGACTACAGCGATATTTAAAACCACCTGGATCGCGATCTGGGCCATGATCCCGGTAACGATCAGTGATCCTGTCAAATCGCTGGCATTGATGGCAATGAAGTAGAGGCGGTAGAGAAACAATAAAAAGAGAATGATCAGGATCACAGCGCCGAACAAGCCAAGTTCTTCACAGATCAGAGAAAATATCATATCGTTTCGGGCTTCCGGAACAAACCGTTTCTGCATGCCTTCTCCAAGTCCCTTTCCGAACACTCCCCCGGAACCGATCGCATAGAGGCCCTGCAGGGTCTGATATCCTTTCTCATACTTGGTTGGATCTCTCCAGATCTTGATCCGGTCACTCCGATATCCGGCAAAAGTTATAAATCCGGCGATTCCCAAAAGTCCTATGCCGACAATGGAAAGCATGACCTTACGGTTTTTGGAAACCACAAGAAACATGAAAAACCAGATGCCTGCAAGGATCACTGCCGTCGACAGGTTGGTAGCCGCAATCGGAACAAGCATTACCAGAAGCAGGCAAAAAGGAATAATGAGTTTTTTGGACTTATCGATATTTTTTCCCATTGCATCGAATAAACGGGCAAAGAAAATAATGACCGCAATTTTAGCGAGCTCGGACGGCTGAAGCTGAATCGGGCCAAGTTTTAGCCAACGGGACTGGCCGTTTGCGGACTTACCGGCAAATATAACATACACATTTAAAAGAAATGCAAGAATATATCCAAGTGCCGCAAGTTTCAGCCAAAAGTGATAATCCACCTTTGACATGATGATCATAAGGACGAAGCCGCCCAGACTGAAAATCAGCTGTCGTTTCACCCAAAAAGCTGCATCCCCATAACTTAAAGAGGCTGTGTAGGAACTGGCACTATAAAGCATGACCACACCAAAAGCCAGAAGAATCACCAGATATAAGACCAGCTGGTAGTCAAAATACTCCGTCTTCTCAATTGGCTTCAAACGGACCATCCTCCGGTTGGAGGACGAATGCCCGCCCTGCCTCGTATTCTTTTTTTTCTTTTGGATCGTCTGTTCTGTCATCGTTCTCAGTCCCTTTGCCGACTTCTTTCTTATGCATGACTGTACTTGCATAACATGACTTGCATGACTTTATTTAACTAACGGCTATGATATGGGAAAAGTGCATTTCTCCACAATTTATGATTCAGGAAGACTTCTGACATAATCTTTAAAAATGTCTCCCCGTTCTTCATAGCTTTTGAACATATCCCAGCTTGCACAGGCCGGAGAAAGAAGGACACAATCCCCGCTCTCGGCTGCTTCATAGCAGCAATCGATGGCTTCTTTGAAGCTCTTGCAGAAGACATAATCCTTGAAACCGATCTGATCACAGGCTTTGGCAATCTTCTCTGCTGTAACACCGATCAAAGCCAGTTTCTTGACCTTTCCCGGAAAATGGGATACCCATTCCGTAAAATCATTTCCCTTGTCATATCCCCCGCCAATCAGACAGGTCGGCCACTCCATAGCATCTACTGCCTTGATTGCCGCATCGGGATTGGTCCCCTTGGAATCATTGTAGAAACGTACCCCGCGCTTTTCGCAGGTAAATTCGATCCGATGAGGAACCGCCTGGAAATGGCGAAGTGCCTTACGGATATTGTCAAGAGAAACGCCCATAGCCTGGCCGAAAGCGATCGCTGCTAAAGCATTCTCATAATTATGGGCACCTACGATATTCAATTCTTTCACAGAAAGAACATCTTCTTTCTCCCCGGTAAATTCCGAAATCAGATGGCCATTTTCCACATACATACCACCGGGGACTCTTTCTTTCGAAGAGAAGTAAACCACCTTCATGGATAGGGTCTGGCCGAATGCACGAAGAACCGGATCCTCGTAATTCAGGATCACGACATCATCCTTTGTCTGATTCTTCGTGATATTCTCCTTGGCCTTGATATAGTTTTCCATCGTATGATGGCGGTTCAAATGATCCGGCGTAATATTTAAAATGGCAGAAACATGGGGATGAAACTCATCGATCGTCTCCAGCATAAAGGAAGAGATCTCAGCAACGATCACACTGTCATCCTTGGTCTGATCTGCGACTCCGGTATAGGGAATTCCGATATTTCCGACAACAAAGACCGAATCAAAAGCAGTCTTCATGATCTCACCGGTCAGAGAGGTTGTCGTTGTCTTACCATTAGTTCCGGTAATCGCACAGACCTGTCCCTTGCCAAGTTCATAAGCAAGCTCTACTTCTCCCCAGATCTTCATTCCGTGATCCCGCATTGCATCCACAATCGGAAGATCCGTCGGAACACCCGGGCTTAAGACTGCGATATCCGCTTTTTCCAGTACTTCCCTGGGACAATCGCCGGCATAGATCGGAAGGTCTTTCCAATTCTCATGCTTTGCTCTCAAGTCCGAAACGGAAAGCTTTTCATTTCCATCATAAAGGATACAGGTCTTCCCCTCCCGAAGGAGAAGATCAATTGCGGCTTCGCCGGACTTACCGGCGCCGACGACCAGATAGGTTTCACTCATTTTTTTGCACTTTCTAATTCTTAATTACAATGCCATCCAGCCGAGGAAGGCCAGAAGAACCGTTACGACTCCGAAAATGGTTACGATCTTCGTTTCCGACCAGCCGCCCTTCTCAAAATGATGATGAATGGGGGCCATGCGGAAAAATCGTTTGCCATGGCTTGCCTTGAAATAAGCCACCTGAATGATGACAGAAAGGACTTCTATGAGATAGATCAGACCGACGATCAGGATAAAAAGCGGCATTTTCAGCATATAAGCCATACCGGCTACAAAGCCGCCCAGAGCCAGAGATCCGGTATCACCCATGAAAACTTTGGCCGGATGACAGTTAAAGCAGAGGAAGGCCAGAAGAGCGCCTGCCATAATCAGTCCCATGACTTCCACTCCGCCTCCAAGGCGTAAAGATGCGGCTGCAAAAAAGAAGGCCACAACAAGAGTTACCGTCGATGCCAAACCATCCAGACCATCCGTAAAATTTGTCCCGTTGACCGTACCGATGACTGCGAAATAGAGGACCGGAATGGCAGCCCAGCCGATATTCACGGAATGGCCACCGGTAAAGGGAAGGATCAGATCCAGCGAAACATGAGAAAAATGTGTGATGTAATAGGCAAAAATCGTTGTGACAAGGATCTGCAAAAGCAGTTTTTGCCAGGCTTTCAAGCCATCGACCCGGTGGAGAATGACCTTCATGAAGTCATCGATCAATCCGATCAATCCGAAACCGAGGGTCAAAATCAAGACCGGAATGATCTTCGGATTAGAAAAACTATAGACAATCGTAGAGATCGTTACGGAAAGAAGAATTGCGATGCCGCCCATGGTCGGTGTTCCGTTTTTCTTCTCATGTGACTTGATATAGGTTCTTTCGGTCTGGTCTATCTTTTCCTTATTCAAGAAATTGATCAAGGGCGGTAGACAGATCAGTCCGATTGCAAAGGACAAAAAAATCGATAAGAGTTCTATGATACTTATTTTCATTTTCATTTACCCCATTTCATCAAAACAAAGAGCCTCAAGCATTATACCACGGAATGCCCGACTTAATGATTTGAGTTTGCAGAAGAAGAAACTGTTTCGCCTGTCTCCTGAGAGTCGAAGGTCTGAATACCAGCTGCTTCTTCCTCCGCTATGGTCGGGATATTGAGATATGGCATGATCTGAGTAAGGATCTCTCTTGTGATATCCTTGGGCGCCGTGCTGGTCTCCTGAGCATCCACATGCGGCTGGTCCACAACAACATAAGTAACAAGCTGTGGATTCTCTGCCGGAACCGCGCCGATAAAGGACAAGAGGTAGTTTCCATTTCCACGTGGCAGTTTCTCAGCGGTGCCGGTCTTTCCGGCTATACTGTATCCATCCACAGAGGCTGCTTTACCGGTACCGTTCCGGACAACGGTTCTTAAATATTTCTTTAACAGATTTGAAGTTTCTTGAGAAATTGTTTGCTTCTGTACCACAGGTTCAATGGTTTTCACCACATTTCCGGAACTGTCCTGTAAGGCTGTTACGACGTGCGGCTGGTAGAGTTTTCCTCCATTGACGATCGAACAGAAAGCCGATGCCAGCTGGATCATACTGGTATTAAAGCCCTGGCCAAAGGAATTGACCGCCAGATTAATGGGATGCTTCAGGCCATCCAGGTCAAAAATCAGGCCTGCCGTACTTGCCTCACCTGGGAGGTCGATACCGGTCTTCTGGCCAAAACCGAAGAGGGACTGATATTTGGAGAAGACCTCCGGTCCTTCTGCCTGGGCCATCTTAATGAGAGCCGAATCGCAGGAATCTCTCAGGGAATCCTCCACCGTCTCCGTTCCATGACCGGATCTCCGCCAGCAGTGAACAATATCCGGACCGATTTGATTCGCTCCGGTGCAAACGAAAGTAGAATTCGGAGAAAAAGATCCGCTTTCCAGTCCGGCTGCTACGGTAAAGGGTTTAAAGGTAGACCCCGGCTCGAAGGAGGCAGAAACCGTATAATTCTGCCAGAGATTATTCAAGAAGTTCATTTTGTCATCATCTGACATGCTGGCCTGCTGCTCCGCCGTGAAATAATTGCTAAGATCTCTCGGCTTATTCAGGTCAAAATAAGGATAAGAAACCATGGAATAGATGGTTCCGTCATTGGGATTCATCACGATGACTCCGATGTGCTCAGCTCCTGTGGCCTGGTCACCTCGAACCGAATCCGCCCAATTTGAGACAACTTTCTCAACGGTCGACTGGATATTGGTATCAATGGATGTTACCAGTGTTTCCCCGTTCTTCGGCTCAATGACCGTCCGCTCTACATTGGAATCATCATTGACATAACCGTAGGAACGGCCATTGACACCGTTCAATTCCGAATTATATTCCAGCTCCAGGCCATTGATTCCCTGATCTCCACTGGCAGAAAAGCCAATCAGAGAAGCCGCCATGGATCCGTAAGGATACTGGCGGACATATTCCTTCTCCGTCCAGATCCCATAGACTTCATTGTTTTTGGTCTTATCGGTCTTTCTTTTTTCTACAAGATCATCGAATTTCTTTTTTTCTTCATAGCTGACTTTTTTCGCCAGAACATTATATTGGGAATTCGGATGTTTTTTCAGATCTTTTCTGGCTTTCTCTGTATCAACCTCCGGGAAGCATTCCTTCAAGGCTTCCATCGTCGGCTCGATCAGCTCGCTTTCTTTATTTAATGCCTTGCAGTCCAGAACGACATTATAGACATCGATCGAAGACGCCAGGACCGTGCCCTTCGAGTCAATAATATTTCCTCTTTGAAAGGGGATCGTCTTACTGGAATACTCCTGCTGGGCCAGAACAATCTTTTCATATTTGCTGCCACTCTTACTCTGTATATACATCAGGCGAAAAATCAGAGCAACAAAAAGAACGCAGATCAAGCAAAATACGATGAAGAGCTTTTTCTGCATTCTTAAAGTCAGTCTGTCCAGTTTCTTAACCTTACGGGGTCTTTTTTGATTCCCGCCCCGTCTGTAGGGCCTGTCTCCATCAAAACGATAAGCCATACTCTGTCTCCAAGCTAATACTTTTTATTATTTCACATCATCATATTGATTCATGTAATCGCTGTCATCAACGGTATAGTACACGATCTGCCCCTGGCCTGCATAGACCATGCCAAGAGAATTCTGAGCGGTCTCCTTGACCTGGTTCAGATTTTCAGATCCACTGATCCGGTTCTTCTCAGCCGAATTATCGGCTTTTAAAGTAGAGATCTCGTCTTCCAGAGAAGCCACATGACGCATGGTGGTCTGCGTTTCTGCCTGGAGATAGACATAGCCGAAAAATGTCGCTGCACAGAAGGCTGCAATCAGGCAAAGGCGGAAGGTATGGCGGCGGGATCTGGCCATTGCAGCTTTCTTCCGGTTTTCTCTCTCCCGGCGGGCCTTATTTCTCCGCCGTCTTTCCTCAGCATCTCTTTCTTCACGGCTGGGAATGGGAGCGGTATGTACTCTAACTGCATTGCCGTCATAACTGTATCTTGATACCTCTGTCATATTCAAATCCCCCTTTGATCGGTTACCTGAATTCTTTTCTTGCTTTTGTCTGTATCTCTTTCGAACACACGAAGATGTGCACTTTTGGATCTTTTATTCTCTTTTAATTCTTCTTCGGAAGGAAGAATGGGCTTTCTTGTAATGACCCTGCCCTTGGAAACGGCTCCGCAGACACATACCGGAAATTCCGGCGGACATGTGCAAGGGTTTTCATTTCTTCGGAAATTATTTTTCACAATATGATCTTCCAGGGACTGGAAGGTGATCACGCAAAGTCTTCCTTTTTCATTCAAGAGATCGATCATACCGTCCAGGCTGTCCTCTAAGACAGACAGTTCCCGGTTGAGCTCGATCCGGATGGCCTGATAGGTCCTCTTGGCCGGATGTCCGCCGTTTCGTCTGGCCTTGGCCGGAATGGCATGTTCAATGATGCGGTTCAGATCGCCTGCGGTTTCGATCGGATGATCTTTCCTCTCCTCTACGATGTGCTTTGCAATATTATGAGCGAATCGATCCTCGCCATAATCCCGAATGATCCGATAGAGATCTTCTCTGGAATAAGTATTTACAATATCTCTTGCGGTTTTCGGATTTCTCTGATCCATCCGCATATCAAGCGGTGCATCCTCCTGCATATAGGAAAAGCCCCGTTCCGGTGTATCCAGTTGGAAGGAGGATACACCAAGATCCAGGACGATACCGTCGACTTTTTTGATTCCAAGCTTATGGACTTCCTCCACCATGTTTTCATAATTGGAATGGATCAGAGTGACCTGATCCTTATAATCTGCCAGCCGTTTCCCGGCCGCTTCGATTGCATCCTGATCCTGATCAAAACAGATCATTCTGCCCTTAGGTCCTAGATGCTTTAAAATCAAAAGCGAATGTCCGCCGCCGCCGACCGTTCCGTCGACATAGATGCCATCCTCTTTTATATTCAGATTGTCGATGGTCTCATGAAGGAGAACCGAATAGTGTTTGAATTCCATCTGTCTCCTTCCTGTCAGATACTGAGTCCGAGATCAGCCATATGCTCGGCGATCTCGTCCATATCCTGATCATCGTAAGCATTGTTCTCATCCCAGCGGCTCTTATCCCAGATCTCAACACGATCCAGAACTCCGACCAGGACCACATCCTTTTCCAGGCCGGCAAAGCTTCTTAAGGTCGCCGGAAGGAGGATCCGTCCCTGTTTATCCAGTTCCATCTGAGCCGCTCCGGCGAAAAAGAAACGGGAGAACTTACGGGCATCCTTGGTTGTCAGAGGGACTTCCCGGAAACGCTTCTCTATGTTCTGCCATTCTTCTTGTGGGTAGGCGAAGAGGCATCCGTCGAGTCCTTTTGTCACAACAAAGTTATCGCCGAGCTCTTCCCGGAGCTTGGCGGGAATGATCAGCCTTCCCTTGGGATCGATGGAATGACTGTACTCTCCCATGAACATGACGGACACCTCCTTTCTAATCGAAAATTTTGAAAATTGAAAATCAATTATCCGAAAAGCAGTCGTGGCACTTTCCACCACTTCGTTCCACTTTTCACCACTACAAACTTAATATTACTGTTTCACAGGCAGAAAATCAAGCAGAAAAGCCCGAGAAATCAAGCCTTTACGAGGGGTGGGGAATGGTGGAGGATATCTCCTGAAAAAAATGTTTCACCGGCAATTTGTGAAATCTTATCATCTATTTTTCTATATTTAGGTCATTTCTGTTGGACGAGCACCAGATATAGTTCCTACCTCTCTTACAATCGGTCTAAATTTGCCCATAGAAAAAGCGCCCGGAAATTTTACAGTAAAATTTCCAGACGCTTTCGAAGCTTTCGGTCAAATTGTATTTAATTTTGTGCAATGTCTTCTTTTGTTTCCCTGTCTTTTGCCCGACGATTTCCAAGGATCAGCATGATGACACCGAAGGCAACCATAATGGCAGCCAGAAGCTGGGAAACCGGGATCCTCGTCCCTGTGAGAAAGAGCTGGTCGGTTCGTAATCCCTCGATCCAGAAGCGGCCAATGCCGTAAGAAACGAGATAGGTCAGAAACTGCTGGCCGTGAAAGCGGACATGCTTTCTCATAAAGAAAAGGAGGAGAAAGACGCCCAGACTCCAGAGGGATTCATAGAGGAAAGTCGGATGAACGGAAATATAATCCACGCCCTTGATGGTCACTAAATGATCCATCATTTCCTTTGTGACTGCCTCTTCCTGACGCACCGCATCCAGGGGAATCTGCATGGCGAAGAGACCGTCGGTATAGCCTCCGAAGGCCTCCCGGTTGAAGAAATTGCCCCATCGTCCCAGCATTTGTCCGATGGGCAGGCCGATGATACAGGTATCTGCTACCAGAAGGAAATTCATTTTCTTGATACGGCAGATCACAAAGACCGTGAGAATACCTGCCAGGACACCGCCATAGATGGCAAGTCCACCCTGGCGGATGTTGAAAACGGAAAGGAGGTTATTCTTATAGCGGTCCCATGCAAAGACCACATAATAGATCCGGGCGCCGATTACGGAGAAGATCAGGGTCCAGATAGCGATATCCAGATAATTGTCTTCCGACTGGCCGGTTCGCTTGGCTTCATGAAGGATCATGATGACGCCAAGGATCATACCCAGGGCGATCACGCAGCCGTAAAAAGCGACATTGAATCCAAAGAGATCAATGCTCTGTCCCACATGATTCAAAGTGATATGAAGATGTGGGAAACGTATGGTTTCCGTCATTGCATGCCTCCATTTTCATTCGTATTGGTCCCTTGATCAGAAGGTTTTGTATCCTGATTCAGAGATCTCTCCTTTGCTTTCTGATCGGTAGGATCGATTTCCGTGAGATCATTTGTGATAAACATGGCATCACCGAAGCTGAAGAAACGATAGCGCTCCTTCACAGCCTCCCGGTAAGCAGCCAGAATATGTTCCCGGCCTGCCAGGGCACTGACCAGCATGATGAGGGTAGACTTTGGCAGATGAAAATTCGTGATCAGGCAGTCAATGACCTTATAACGATAACCCGGATAGATGAAGATATCCGTCCAGCCGCTTTTTTCTCTCATTCTGCCATCGGGATCCGAAGCCGCTTCCAGAGTCCGGGTAGAAGTCGTACCGACGGCAATGACCCTGTGGCCACTGTCTTTGGCAGCATTGATCATGTCCGCCGCTTCCTTCGTCACCTTATAGTACTCCGAATGCATGTGGTGTTCGAGGACATTTTCCTCCTTGACCGGACGGAAAGTGCCGAGACCCACATGGAGAGTGATTTCCGCGATATTTACACCCATGTCACGGATCTCCTGCAAAAGTTCCTTTGTGAAATGCAAACCGGCCGTGGGTGCTGCTGCGGATCCTTCATATTTGGCATAGACCGTCTGGTAGCGGTTCTTGTCCTTCAACTGGTGAGTGATATAAGGCGGCAGGGGCATCTGTCCCAGCTGGTCCAGAATTTCCTCAAAGATCCCATCGAAATCAAAGCGAACCAGGCGGTCTCCCTCATCCACGATATCGATGACCTCTGCCTTCAAAAGGCCATTTCCAAAGACCAGTTTCTGACCGATCCGGGCATTTTTCCCGGGCTTGACCAAGGTCTCCCAGGTGGTATCTGACTTTCTGGTCAGAAGAAGGACTTCGACCTTACCGCCGGTCCCCTCCTTCTCGCCGATCAAACGGGCCGGCATGACCTTGGTATTGTTAATGACCAGGCAGTCTCCCGGGCGTAAGAACTTACGGATATCATAAAAATGCTGATGCTTATATTCTCCTGTATTTTTGTCAAGAACAAGAAGTCTGGAATCATCCCGTTTCTCCAGAGGATCCTGGGCGATCAGTTCCTTTGGAAGATCATAATCGAACTCTTCCAGAGACATGGTTTTCTTTTCTTCAGACATAAAAATGAACTTCTTTCTATCTTTTATTTCTTTTTTCACGAACGGATCTCGACGCCGACATGAGACAGGCCGATCAGGATCCGGTCCATTGCCTCATTGACATCACTGTCAGACAGATTCCTGTCTTTCGCCCGGAAAGTCAGGGTATAGGCAACAGACTTAAAACCTGCCTGGATCCGGTCTCCCTCATAGACATCAAAGAGTTCGAAGGACTCAAGATATGCTCCGCCTTCCTTCTCGAAGATCTCTTCCAAGGTCTGCACTTCCATATCCTTCGGCACCAGAAGAGACAGATCTCTGGTCGAAGCCGGGAAGTTGGTAATACCGGTATACTTCCGGTCAAAAGATGCCAGGTCATAAATCACCGGCATATCGATGACGCCGATATAAGTTCTCTCCCCGAGATCATAGTTGTTACGGACCAGAGGATGGACCTCACCCAGGAATCCCAAATAACGTCCCTTGTAATAGATATCCGCCTGGCGGCCCGGATGGAGATAAGGTCTGCCTGCTTCGGCATCATAGACCGGTTTCTCATCCATGCCCATGGTATTCAAGAGCTCTTCGATGACTCCCTTCATATCATAGAAATCGCCGTCTCCATAGAAGCCAAGCGTCAGTGTCATTCGCTCATCCGGGAGTTCCGTCAGAGGCAGGGCTTTGGGCAGATAGACATTGGCCAGCTCATAGAGATGCACATTTTTATTACGGCGGTTGTAGTTCGTGGCCAGCGAAGTCAGAATTCCGTTCAGAGACATGGTCCGCATGATACTGAAGTCCTCACCCAGAGGATTGGCGATGGTAATGCAGGTCCGCTCCGGCGCATCCTTCGGAAGAAGAAGCTTATCGTAGACTTTCGGGCTCTCGAAGGAATAGGTCATGGCCTGGGAATAGCCAGCAAACTGCGCAACTTCCCTGGCCTTATTCTCGATCCGCTTCTTTAAGGAAAGCTTTCCTGCGGTAGAAGTTCCCTTCGGCAGTGTGGTCGGGATCTTGTCATAGCCATAAAAACGAGCCACTTCCTCTGCCATATCAGCATAAGTCAAAAGGTCCTGTCTCCAGGAAGGAACCAGAATTTCATTGGTCTTCTCGTCATAGCCCAGGTCAATGGCCTTGAAGTATGCCAGCTGCGTCTCTGCCGGCACATCCGTCCCAAGCAGAGCATTGTAGCGATCCGGTTCAAAAGGAATACGGACACCCTCTCTCTTTCTCGGATAAATATCGACCACGCCGCCAACGACTGTTCCGGCACCAAGTTCCTCGACCAGTGCGCAGGCACGGTTCATAGCCAGGATCGCATTATTGGGATCCAGTCCCTTTTCAAAAATACCGGATGCATCTGTCCGAAGGCCGATCCGCTTGGAAGACAGGCGGATATTGGTTCCGTCGAAGCAAGCTGCCTCAAAGACCATGGTTTTCACCTGATCCGTGATCATAGAGTTTTCGCCGCCCATGATACCCGCGATACCGACCGGCTTCTCGCCGTCCCAGATCATCAGCGTATTATGGTCTACATTTCTCTCCTGACCATCCAGCGTGGTAAAAGTATCGCCGTCATTTGCTCTCTTCACAAGGATCTTATGGCCTTCGATACTGTCGAGATCATAGGCGTGCATCGGCTGGCCGTATTCAAGCATGACATAATTCGTGATATCCACCAGGTTATTGATGGGACGGATGCCCTGGGATCTCAGACGGCGCTGCATCCAGGCAGGAGAAGGTCCGATGTGGACATCTTTCACGACTCTTGCCGTATAGCGGCTGCAAAGATCATCTGCATCGATTTCTGCGGAAATATAGTTCGATACGTCATCATCATCTCCGGTTTCAGGAACTTCCGGGAAAGCGTGTTTTAAATGGAAGGTTGCCGCAGCTTCTCTGGCAAGGCCCAAAATGGAGAAGCAGTCGACCCGGTTACTGGTGATCTCGTATTCGATGGCCGTGTCATGAAGTCCCAGGGCTTCGATGGCATCATCGCCAGGCTTTACATTACTTGCAGGGTCGAAGACATAGAGGCCGTTTTCCGGTGCTTCCGGGAAAAGTTCCCGACTTTGACCCAATTCCTCGATGGAACACATCATACCATTGGAGGGAACACCTCTTAATTCGCCGGCCTTGATCTTGATACCGCCTTCGGTCTTCGAGCCGTCATGGCCGCCTGCTACCCGGCCGCCGTCCAGAACGACCGGAACCAGCTGGCCCGGCTCACCGACATGGACATTGGGAGCGCCGGTCACGATCTGTATGGTCTCTGTTCCGATATCGACCTGGCAAATGACAAGCTTATCTGCATTGGGATGCGGCTCGACCGACTTGATCTGTCCGACGACGATTCGATCCAGGTCTTTGTCAAATTGTTCAAAGAATTCAACCTTGGAACCGGACATTGTCATTGCATCTGTATATTCCTGTGGTGTGCAGGACAGGCCGGGGACCAGGTCCTTGATCCACTGTAATGAAGTTCTCATTAATGTTCTCCTTTTCAAATGTTATTGTTTTCAAGCCTTCTTTAAAACTGATCCAGAAAACGGATATCATTCTCATAAAGAAGCCGCATGTCATCGATCTCGTCCTTCAAAAGCGTGATCCGCTCCAGGCCGATACCGAAGGCAAAACCGGTATAGACTTCCGGATCAATGCCTGACATGGCAAGCACCTTGGGATGAACCATACCGCAGCCTAAGATCTCGATCCAGCCTTCGCCTTTACAGAAACGGCAGCCCTTGCCGCCGCACTTGAAACAGGAGACATCCATCTCTGCAGACGGCTCTGTGAAGGGGAAGTGATGAGGGCGGAACTTGACCCGGGTATCCTGACCGAAAAGTTCCTGAACAAACTGCTGCAGAGTTCCTTTGAGATCCGACATGGTGATCCCCTTGTCGATCACCATTCCTTCAATCTGATGGAAAGAAGGAGAATGGGTCGCATCCACTTCATCGGCACGGAAAACACGACCTGGAGCAATCATTCGGATGGGAAGCTTACCCTTTTCCATCTCACGAACCTGAACCGGGCTGGTCTGAGTACGAAGGAGAATGTCTTTTGTAATATAGAAGGTATCCTGCTCGTCCTTTGCCGGATGGTTGGCCGGAATATTCAAAGCTTCGAAATTGTAATAATCCTTTTCGATCTCCGGTCCTTCTACGACAGAGAAACCCATGCCGATAAAGATCCGCTGAACTTCATCCAAAACAGATGTATTGGGATGGGCATGACCGATGGCATGCTTTCTGGCCGGAAGGGTAACATCGATTTTCTCAAAGGCCAGCTTCTTCTTCAAAGCTTCCGCCTCCATTCTCTTCTTCGCCTCTTCCAGTTTCTCCTCGACGGCAGTTCTGGCTTCGTTCACCATCTGGCCGAAAGCAGGACGTTCTTCCTTGGGGAGATCCTTCATCGTGTTCATGATCTGTTTCAATTCGCCCTTCTTACCAAGGACAGAGACACGGATCTGGTTCAAAGCGTCCAGATCTTTTGCATTCTGGATCTGGGCTGCTGCTTCTTCCCGGATTTTCTGCAACTTCTCGTTTACCATCTGCTACTCCTTCTCTACTGATGTATGTTTTACACTAATTCAGGCATTTTAGGCATAAAAAAAGTCCGCCGGAGCTTCACATGCCCCAGGGACGAAATTCAAAATCCGAATACCGCGTTACCACCCTGCTTCCATTCCCCGAAAATACAGTCAAGGCTCATAATAAGTCTGATCATCGGAATGGCTCTTCATTTGCAACTTACGTATGCCTTACGTCTTATCCTACGCAACATTGGATCAGAAGATATGGATCTTTTGGATCCTCTACGTCAATCCATTTACTCTATGCCTTCAGATAAGAAGCTCCCGCATGAACTTCACTGCATCCATAGGTATTCTCAGCTCTTCTTTCATACCCTCTCTGTCTTCTATACCTTGTCATATGCAAAGCAGAGGACGCAGACTACTAAATGCGATCACAGCTTTTGTATATCCCCGAAATGACGTGCCTATGCGTTTGACTCCTAGCATAAAGCCAGGTGGGTGTCCGCACGTGATCTTCTGCCTTCCACGACGAGAGGCCTGACATCCGATCCCAAATATAAGATTCCCGTTTAAAGTACTTGTAGGTTCAATTAACATAGGTGAAATCGTGCATTTCAGGTTATATGCATTATAGCAGGAACGAAAGAAAAATACCAGTCTGATTATTATCTTCCCCCTTAACTCTTTACGCTACTGCATTTGCGTTTATTTTCTCTATAACCTTTCGAATCGCACTCCAAACCGTTAAATCAGTAAATATATCAACTACACTTCCCTGATCTGTAAACGGCGGTTCCTGAAGCACAGAAAGGTCTGTCATCATGCCGTTGTGAACGATATATTCTACAATTTGATTTACAAAATAAATCTGTCTGCTATCAAGATTCGTATCCTCAAGGAACTCTGAGAATGCTTCCTTAGCAGCATTCATATCCATTCCAACGATACTACGGACAAACTCACCCAATGGCTTCTGACCATACTCCTTCTCGTAATCTTCCCTGGTTCCGACTTCTTTCCAAAGGATTTCTTC
>JAQXPG010000010.1 GCA_029100405.1 Lachnospiraceae bacterium
TTGGACTCGGCGTCATTCTAAGGGTCAATTTGAAAGCCAGGGAGCTTTCCGGGGAGGCAGAGGATCAGGGAATTGCAGATCGATGGATCCAGAATACAGATGCCCTGATCCGGGCTTCTGATTCCGAAGAAGAATTCCTTGAAGCCTTGAAAAAAGCTTATCCGGCTTGTGAGATCCAGGGAAGATTCGCCGGGCAGTCGGGGCAGGACCAGAAAGTCGGGCAGGACCAGAAAGTCGGGCAGGACCGGCTCATTCGGATGGAGGATTCAGATTCGAAGAAGGATACTGCCTTTCAGATTCAGATCAATTACCGATTGGATGAGGATGGAATGCTTCATGGACGAATCTCGGTCTTGAAAGAAGCTGCCAAAAAAGCTTCTGGGAATTCTTTATTGAAAAAGAAGAATTCCGGGAAAAAGATCGACCAGGAAGAGATCCGCCATTATTTTTCGAAGGAAGATGGTCGATATGAAGAATAGAAAATCTGCAGTTGCCGGAGTCTACCGACTCGGGCTTCCACTTTTATTTTCGGTTTACATTTTACTAAGTCTTATCACCTTATCGGTTTTATCGCTGATCACATCAAGACAATCCCTCCGGAATGAGAAATTGCAGAAGGAATCCAGACAGGCATATGTTGTCGCGGAAAATCAGGCAGAAGAGAAACTAAGAGATCTGAATCAGAACGCAGAGGCAGGTAAGGAAGAAGCGAAAGTTACTTTTTCCATTCCGGTGAGTCCAAAGGTAAAACTGGAAGTTATGGCGGTCCGGCCGGACGGAGGAAGTTCCTATGAGATCCGGGAATGGAAAACCATTTCGTCTGAGGAGACAGGAGAGGATACCGTGAAGGGTATGCCTTGGGGGAAGGAGAAATAATGGCAGAAAGAGCAGATAATATCTTACAAACTGCCGTGAAAGAGGGCGCGACAGACATTTTCATTGTCGCCGGCCATGCCGTAACCATGCGGCTTCACGGGCGGATCTCGGCAGACGGAAATCTGACCGAGAATGCCTTAAATGCAACGGACTGCGAGGATCTGATCCGAGAGATCTACACACTGGCAAAGAGACCCATGGACTTACTTCTCAAAGAGGGAGATGATGATTTCTCCTTTTCTGTGAAAGGACTGTCCCGTTTCCGGATCAATGCATATAAGCAGAGAGGGTCTCTGGCAGCTGTGGTCCGTGTCATAACCTATGAGATTCCGAATGCAGAGAAACTCCATATTCCAAAACAGGTGATAAAGCTCGGAGCATTAAATAAGGGCATGGTCCTTGTGACCGGGCCTGCCGGAAGCGGAAAGTCCACGACTCTGGCCTGCATTATCGACGATATCAATCGCAATATGGCCCGGAATATCATTACCCTGGAAGATCCGATCGAATACCTCCATAAGCATGATAAGAGCCTGATCAGTCAGAGAGAAATTCATATCGATACGGAGAGTTATCTGACCGGACTACGATCGACCCTCCGTCAGAGTCCGGATGTGATTCTTTTAGGAGAAATGCGGGATTATGAAACGATTGCAACAGCCATGACGGCGGCGGAGACCGGCCATTTAATCTTCTCTACCCTGCATACCATGGGGGCTGCGAATACCATTAACCGGATCATAGATGTCTTCCCGGCCGAGCAGCAGAGGCAGATTGCGGTTCAGCTTTCCATGGTCCTTACGGCTGTGATATCCCAGCAGCTGATCCCCACTGTGGATGGGGATCTGCTTCCGGCATTTGAGATTATGATGGTGAATCCGGCCATCCGCAATATGATCCGGACCGACAAGATCTTCCAGATCGATGCGGTGATCGCCGGTGACAGAGAAATGCAGACCATGGACAATTGTCTTTTGGACTATTACCGGGCAGGCAGGATCACGAAGGATACCCTGATGGAGAAAGCGTCTCATCCGGAGAATCTGGAGAGAAAATTATAATAAATAGAAGTTTCGGGAAAGGATAAAAACAAGGAAATCGTATGGCAGGAAGTATGAAGGAAAAATATGAGACGCTGTCCGCAGTCGTTTTGAGAGATCTGGCGAAGAGCAGGGGAATCCGCGGAATCTCCCGACTGAAGAAGGACGAGCTGATCGAGGTGATGCTGAAGCAGGATGTCATTGATGCGGAGGCGAAGAAGGCAAAAGCCAAGGAAACAGAAGTCAAGAAGGCGGAAGCAAAGAAGACCGAGGCAGAGAAGACGGAAGCAGATAAGACTGAGGCGAAGCAAGCGGAAGCAATGACTGAGCCGAAGGCAAAAGAGAAAAAGGCAGAAGCTAAGACGGAGTCTCAGTCAGTAGAAACAGATCTGGATACGAATGGCGGAAAGGATGCCAATGCGGAAACAAGATCGGAGAAGGGAGTAGAGCCAGAGAAACCGGAAACAAAAAGGAGAGGAAGAAAACCTGCAAAGAAACAAAGTCAGCCGGTAACAGACGAAGAACCTTCTGATACCGGGAGAGAACCATCGGAAGAAGGCCAACCTGGCAGGGAAAGGTCTGCCAGGGAAAAGACGGTCAGAAATGGAAGAAAACCGAAAGCTGAGAAAAATGAGAAGGGCCGAAAGAAGCGGACCGAACGGCAGGTGACAGGAAAGCGAAAGAAGGGAGAGGATCATCCGGCTTCTCATTCCAAGGCTGAGAGAATTCCTGCCGCCCACCCGCAATCCGGAGAGATTCCTATTGCTCATAAGAAAACGGAGGCCATTCCGTCGGTACATGCAAGGGCTGAGGCTGTTCCTGCAGCCGGTCCTAAGCCGGAGACGGAGCAAAAGGCCGGGGACAGTAAGGAAAAACAGGCGGAAAGCCAGAGAGAAGCCATGGCCCCTTCCCACCGGGAGGAAAGCCGGGCAGAACGCCAGGCCGCCAGAGACGAGAAGGCGGCAGAGGAGATCTCCCAGTACAGAGACGCCAAAGCAATTTCCGGAATTCTGGAGATTATGCCTGAGGGATATGGTTTCCTTCGCAGTGATAATTATATGCCGGGTGAAAATGATGTTTATGTATCACCTTCTCAGATCCGCCGCTTCAATATGCGGACCGGTGATGTGATCACCGGAAAGACCCGGAAGAATAATCCGAATGATAAATACGGGGCACTTCTCTTCGTGGACACCATGAATGGGATGAATCCGGACCAGGCATCCCATCGGTCTAAATTTGAAGACATGACCCCCATCTTTCCGAATGAGAGGATTCGGCTGGAATATGAGGGCTGCAGCCCGGCGATGCGGATCGTCGATCTCTTTTCTCCGATCGGAAAGGGACAGAGAGGCATGATCGTTTCCCAGCCTAAGGCCGGAAAAACGACCCTTTTGAAGGAGGTTGCCAAGTCCGTCAAGATGTCTCAGCCGGACATGCATATCATTGTACTTCTCATCGATGAGCGTCCGGAGGAAGTTACGGACATGAAGGAGTCGATTGAGGGCGGAAATGTGGAAGTCATCTATTCGACTTTCGATGAGCTGCCAGAGCACCACAAGCGGGTTTCGGAAATGACGATCGAGCGCGCCAAGCGTTTGGTGGAGCAGGGAAAGGATGTCATGATCCTTCTCGACTCTATTACCCGTCTGGCCAGGGCCTATAATCTTACGGTTCCGCCATCCGGAAAGACCTTGTCCGGTGGTCTGGATCCGACGGCTCTGCATATGCCCAAGCGCTTCTTCGGTGCTGCCCGGAATATGAGAGAGGGCGGTTCCCTGACCATTCTGGCAACGGCCCTGGTCAATACCGGATCCAAGATGGACGATGTCGTCTATGAGGAATTTAAAGGCACCGGTAACATGGAACTGATCCTGGATCGGAAGATGTCTGAGCGGAGGATCTTCCCCGCCATCGATCTGTCCCAGTCCTCGACCAGACGAGATGATCTTCTTTTGTCACGCGAAGAACGGGCAGCTATGGATATCGTACGTCGTGGTCTGGTCAACAACCTGCGGCGGGATGAAGCGACAGAACAGGTCCTCAATATGCTGACCCATACCAGAAATAATGGAGACCTGGTCAAATTGATTCTTCGGAAGAGAATGCTGTAAGACAGGAATAATCACAGATGGAGTTGTAGTTATACTTGAATGATATTCAATATAATTGACGATCAGATCAAATTGCGATAATATAAATACGGAAAAACTGACTGATACCAGAAAAAGATTGCACAAATGAATTAAAAATACTTAAAATATCTGTCAATTACGTAAGCTACAAGCCATATCAATTAGGAGAGCTTATATGAGTATAAAGAAGCGAAAAAGGATTGTATTGTTTTTTTTACTCTTACTTATTTTATGCGTATCATGTCTTGGACTGTTATGGAAGAAAAATTCAAAATCTCCATCAAAGCAAGATACGACAAAAGAAAGCGTACAGGAAGAAAGGGAAGAGCGCCCTTTGGAAAATGTCGATGAGGAATATGTCACTAGCCCATCTGATTCTTTGAAAACCATGCCTTATGATCAAAACAAAA
>JAQXPG010000011.1 GCA_029100405.1 Lachnospiraceae bacterium
TTGATAAATCCACACTGAGCGGCAAATTGGTTTATCCAGTTACGGATAAGTTCATCGTTGAGTGGGAGGAAATGAAGAAAATCTATCCTAAAGCTATTAATCTGGGGAGTATATTCTGATGATATTTGTTACAGTGGGCACTCATGAACAGCCCTTTAATCGATTAGTACAGAAAATCGACGAATTAAAACGAGACGGTGTGATCACAGAGGATGTGGTGATACAGACTGGCTTTTCTACGTATGAGCCAAAGTACTGCAAGTGGCAGAAGCTCTTTCCCTTTCAGGACATGGGAAAGTATGTAGAACAGGCCAGAATTGTCATTACTCACGGTGGTCCATCGTCTTTTATTATGCCTCTCCAGATCGGAAAAATCCCGATTGTTGTACCCAGACAGAGCAAATTCAATGAGCATGTTAATGATCATCAGGTTCTCTTTGCAAGGGCTGTAAAGGAAAGATATGGAAATCTGATTGTCGTGGAAGACATCGAGAAGCTGGGAGAGATCATTAAGAACTACGATAAGTTGTCCGCTGGTATGCACGGTGGTGGAATGGATAACAACGCAAAGTTCTGTGAGAAGTTCGAAGAACTGGCTAATGAACTGGTTGGGGAGGGGGAGAAGTGAATAGAATTCTTGTCCTCATGGCAACCTACAATGGTGAAAAATATTTAAAAGAGCAGCTGAATAGTATCTTTGCTCAAGAAAATGTCGATGTCACAGTTCTCGCACGTGACGATGGCTCAAGCGATAGAACAACTTCAATTCTAGATGATTACAGCAAATCTCATTCACTTTCTTGGTACTCGGGTAAACATTTAAATGTTTCAAAAGGCTACTATTCTTTGATGCAAAAAGGCGCACATCAAGATTTCGACTACTATGCATTCAGTGATCAAGATGATGTATGGGATAGAGATAAGCTTTCAATTGGTATCGCGGCAATAGCTGAAATGAAAAAACCGGCATTATACTATTGTGGTCAAAGATTGGTGGATGCTAACCTAACATTTATTGCAGATCATGAGCTAAATAACGATCGCTCATTAACAACACGGTTTATCCTTTCTGATTTTGCTGGATGTACTGGGGTGTTTAACAAAGCCTTGATCAACGAAGTTGTGAGTTTTATGCCATCATATATGTTGATGCATGATACATGGATTCTTAAAGTTTGCTTAGCTCTTGGTGGAGTCGTAATTGTGGATCCAAAGTCACATATGAGTTATAGGCAACACGGCGGAAATGCAGTAGGGCTTGGAAGAAGTCTTCCGGCCTACTTAAAACAGGTTAAGCAGTATCTTAATGAATACAAGGTAGAACCACAGATGAGGGAACTCATAAAAGGGTACGGAGACCGAATGGTGAACCCTTATAAGGAGATCGCTGAAGCGTGTTGCAACTATAGAACTGATAGGCAATCAAGAAGGCTATTATTAGATCGCTCAACAGTAGACTTTTGTGCTAGAGGGTTAAATCTAACTTATAGGCTTAAGGTGTTTTCTAACAGATTATAAAGAACAATCTAATCCAATACAGAAGATTTAAGGGTATATTGATAGGACTCTGCACACGGTTTCAATGAATAGTAACTCTTCAATAAATAGTAGTATTTGATTTATAGAGGTATAGAATGAATTATCTGATACAAGCATATGCCTGCTCGCCAGACCGTGGAGGAGAGTTCGGTGTTTCATGGGGCTGGATTACACATCTGTATAGAGATACCAATGATAATGACAATATATATATTGTGTCATTAACACTTAGGAAGCAGGACTTGACTGAACATAACTTAGAGCGATGTCACATAATTGATATACCAAATTTAGGACGATACGAATTTCTACACTATAATAATCTGTTTCATTATATCTGGCTTCGAGAAGCGTATAAAGCGGTAAAAAAGACTGGTATTCATTTCGATTTCGTTCAGGGATATTCTTTATCAGACTATCGCAAGCCGGGATATTGGTACAGATTGAAAGGTGCATATACTGTATTCGGTCCCGTAGGTGGCGCACAAAATTGCCCTAAAAGTTTACAGGATTACGACAATTCAACAGGTAAAGTGAGGGAGTTGTTAAATAATCTAACGACCTCGAATCCGTTCTTTCAAAGAAAAATCAGTAAATTCAGTAGGGTATATGCATGCAACTATGAAACAAAAGATGCATTATCTAAATCGGAATTATTACCAGACGTACCTCTGAGAGAAGACTTCAGAAATCTTGATATTGACGTTTTGGCACAAAAAACAGATATACCGACAATACTCTTCTGTGGACGATTCATTAACAAAAAGGGAATTTTACTATTGTTGGACGTGCTAAAGAAATTGCCAGTGAAGCTTAAATACCGGTGCTTGTTATATGGTGATGGGGAACAAAAGGATCAGATTAGAGGAAGAATTGATGAATTACAGCTTGCGGATAAGGTCTTTATTAAAGGCTTTGTCAATTACAATGATATGACTAAAGTTTATAGGGGGGGCAAATATTTGTTCTGCCATCTCTCCGAGAAAGCGGTGGCAACGTGCTTGTAGAAGCAGCGGCACATAAATTGCCGATTGTAGCATTGGATATGTCCTTATCGCATATCTTTAATGAACATCACTGTGGGTTATTTATTAATACAGATCAATCTAAGGAAGAAATAATAAAACAATTTGCTACGAGTCTTGAGAGACTCATTCTAGATCCTGAACTTCGGATAGAGTTAGGCGAGAATGGATATAAATTTGTAAATGAGAAAATGACCTGGGATCATATGATGCAGGTTGTATATGGGGGAAACAACAGTGCTTTTTAGTATAGTAATACCTGTTTATAATGTTGAAAGATATCTTGACGAATGCTTACAATCGATTATTCCTCAGACTGAAATGATTCCTGAAGGCTGTGAGATTATTCTAGTTGATGATGGATCTACAGATGGTAGCGGGACAATCTGTGATGGCTATAGGACAAAATATCCAAATCTAATACAGGTGTACCATAGAAGTAATCATGGACTTTTGTTAACTCGACGTTTTGGTTATAAGCATACTTCCGGGCAATATATTATTAATTGTGATTCGGATGATCTTATGGAACCGGATGCATTTAAAACGCTCAGAAATGCAATTCTGGAATATGATTATCCGGATATTATTATTTTTAACCATTACAATTTAAGAGGCCAAGATAAATCTGAAGAGTTTATGAATATATTTACGACGGAACAATCTTGCCGCATTAAGCGAGAAAGAGTCCTCAAGGAGTATCTGAGTGGATATAGCATCAATAGTGTGTGTGGGGGAATCTGCTCTCGCCAATGCATTGATATTGATCGTGATTACAACATGTTCAAAGGTTTGAGCAATGGGGAGGATAGCCTGCAGAAGATCGAGCAATTCGATAGAGCAGATTCTTTCGTGTATATTAATAAGCCTTTATATGATTATCGCATTGGATCAGGGATGACTTGTAAGTTTGATCCATTATATTATCAGTCATTCAAGGTAGTGTTTTTAGAATTAATAAAAGAAAAAGAACTATGGAATTTTCCAGACAGAGAAAGGTACTTTGCAATTAAAGTTTTATCTACAGTGGGAAGAGCTATTACGCAGTCTCGATATGGGAAGTGGAGCGGGACAAAAGAACATGTAAGGTATTTGCAGACCATTCGACAGGATGAATATTTTAAAGATGCCGTTAAATACCTAGATCAAGCTAAAAGGAATTTACAAAGAGATCACTTCTTATTGATCAAATTGCTCAATTATGGGATGCTATATCCCCTTGTATGGATGCTTGATATAAAAAATAAACTGGGATAATCCACATTAGAAATGAGTAGTCAAATTTAAATGAAGATTAGAATATATAAGCTAAAACTCGGTACAGCATTATATTTACTTTTTATTATCGTGGCGACGTTTAATTACTCAATGGAAGCCTCTGTTATAAAAAACCCATTAAGGCAAATTAATCTCGTTATAATAATTACTATTGCCATTTGCTTGATCATATTAAAAAAATATTCAATCAAAAAAATATGTTTGCTTGTATTAGCTTTGATATATGGAGCTCTTGATTATTATCTTTCGGGATATACGGATATGTTGATACTGTTACTTGCAGCATATATTGCCGACAGAATAGATTTTAATCAGGTAATAAAAGTCTTGTTTTGGGAAAAATTGATCATTTTTGTCGCACTCAATCTGCTTGCAATAAGCGGCGCGATTGAAATGACAACTTTATCAGTTAATAAGTTCTTTTCAATTGCTACAGCCTATGGGCCTGGATATGGGTCCACCAATGTATATGGATGTCAGGCAGGGGTTCTAATATTACTATATTGGGTGGCTAATCGATATAACTTAAATAAGCTTAAAATCATAGTGCCGTGGTTATTTGAAATCGGAATATATATAATTTGCCGATCAAGAACAGGTCTGCTGTTAATATCATTGGCTATGATTATACTATTGATTTGCAATACTCCAAAAGAACATTTCATAATTAAAAGGCTCCTGACAGTAGCTTATCCCATTATTCTGGTGGCTAATTTTGGAATAATTTATTTATTTCCCAGACTGGGAGGATATGGAAATCCTATTATAGCATTTATTAACGATGGAATATTTAATGGCAGAATAGGATTAGCAGTAATGAATCTCAATACATATCATGTAAGCTTACTGGGATCCAGAATAGATTCTTCAATTGTAGCCGCTAATAATATGTATTCGGCACTGGATAATGGGTACACAATTATACTTCTATACTATGGAATAATCGGTCTTATCTGGTATTCTTATATTCAATTCGCTACAGCAAAAAAAATAGCCAAGATTGATGAGATTACACTGATGGTAGCCTTGTTCATTATTAACTTTTGGGGAATATATGAAGGCCAAATGGTGTCTTTGGGAGGTAACTTTATGGTGATAGCATTTCTGGCAAATATCACACATGGCAAATATAGCAAGATTAGTGGTTCCGAACAGATTGGAGTAGCTAAATGATTCCAAAGATAATTCATTACTGTTGGTTTGGGAAAAAACCATTGCCTGATGATGCAAAGAAATATATCGCATCCTGGAAAAAATATTTACCGGATTATGAAATCAAAGAATGGAATGAAACTAATTTTAATTTAAACTGTTGCAATTATGTAAAAGAAGCATATCAGGCTAAGAAATGGGCATTCGTCAGCGACTATGCACGGTTTTGGATTCTATATCATTACGGTGGACTTTACTTTGATACAGATGTAGAAATAATTAAGCCCTTAAGCGACATAGTTCTTAATGGCAATTTTATGGCGTGCGAGCTTAACTTCGATGATTCTTTTACGGGCAATAGTAATCAGGTTGAAGTGGTTAATCCTGGGCTCGGTATTGGAGCAGAAGCTGGATTGCCATTCTACCGTGAGTTATTAGATCTTTACGGGAGTCAGCACTTTGTTGACGAATGTGGACATTTAAATTTTGAAACAATAGTGACGAAAACTACGCGTTTGCTTAGAAAATATGGATTCAGAAGTAGCGGTTCCATAGAGCAAATTGCCGGACTTAATATCTATCCACATGAATATTTTTGCCCTATTAATTATGATACAAATCAATTAACTATTACAGATAAGACAGTGTCGATTCACCATTATAAGGAGAGCTGGCTTTCTCCATTAGATAAGCTAGTTAATAGAATTGAGCACAGTAAAAAGGGCAGAGCTTCACTAGATTATAAAATCCGTAGAGTTATATCTAAGCCATTTAGAGGATTGAATCGATTGAGTAAAAAAGGAATAAATGGGCTTTTTGATAAGCATTAGTAAAAACATTAGTGAAAAAAATAATTTATTTGTCGGAGTACTCGTAATGTTTTAAAAAAGATTGCCAAAACCATATACCGCTTAACAGCACCATTACAGTGCTTTATAGCATGGATTTTTAGATGATTGCATTGTATCTATCGAACGTTGTAAGAAAGGAACAAACTCCATCGAGTATAAGATTCGAAGACTTATTTCGTTGCCTTTCTGAGTCGTGAATAAGTTCAAGACGCATGGGTTGTCTGGTGTCTTAAAGACGCTTAGAAAGTGAGACGGACAATATGCCCTACTATCTACTAAAGTATTTTTCAAAGCAAAAATATTTGAGGGAGTTTATTCGCGGAAAGCTTTATATGAACACGCTCCATTTCTTTTGGAATGAGGACAAATTCGATGATGCGAAAAAACGGAGAGACCAGTATATTTCTTCACATCCTGGCATCAATCCAGATAAAGTTACTATCCCGCTGAAACGTCTTCCAGAACAGCAGGAGGACATGCTAGAAGGCGTAATTGGGCTTAGCTCCACTGATGAGTCTTTAAAAGTTTTCGACGGACATAATTTGACAGGTGTGCTTTATCGCTCAAAGGGTATGGGGTATTGCAATACGCTATGTTTTTATAAGCTCTATTATGACTTTGTGCCAATGATGGGCGGAAAACAACTGATCCACTATGCAACAACATCGGCAATGAATGATTTTGGTGATTATGTAGCCTTTATTCTTAATCCTGACGAATTAGCCAGAAGGATTGAAGCAGCCGCCAATAGAGAAGGGTATAAGGACCTGATTGGTAGTGTTCGGTATCATCCGTTGAAATATAACGGTGAGCGTTCAAAAATCTATAATCAAGGTAGTGTTCTTGTCAAAACAGACGAAGAGTTTGATTTGAAAGATGCAGCTCATTCCATCGTTTATAGAAGAGATTGCTTTGATAAGACGGATAAGTATAAGGGTCAGAATGAATGGCGTGTGGCTCTATATCGAGGGAAGAAGGAGACAGGAGCTTATACACTAGAGGTTGTGGATTTAAGCGACATTATCTATTGGGATCGAGCAGAAAATCTTGACAGTGGAATTAAAACTGCACTTAGTAATGGGATGAAGAGTATCCCGGATAATGCGCCAAGGTTTCGCGGAAATATAGATCGCATAAAGCTCTGGAATAAGTTCTTTGAATTGGGAGACTATAAAGCTGTTAAGATGATATTTATAGGATAAAATACAAAGAAAATATTGAAACGTGTAGGAATGAGTTACTTCAAATGCCGACAGGGATGGAGAATGAGGGAATCAGAAATGCCATTAAAACAAAGAATTAAAAATATCGTCCGGCTTTCAGCGCCATTGTTTATTGCTAAATCTTCAATGACTGAGGACACTGCTGTATCCATCCTTCATTCGTACTCTCCGGATCCATCCACAACCTGTGTAGCCAATAACGCATTGAATCCACAATATGATCTGCAGATCATTGTTACGGCCTATAATGTGGATAAGTATGTGGCTGAGTGTCTGGAATCAATACTCAATCAGAAGACCCATTATTCTTATCTGGTAACCGTGGTGAATGATGGATCTACAGATAAGACACCAGAGATTCTTAGATCATATCAGACTAAGTATCCTGAGCGTATGGAAGTGATCAATCAGGAAAACCGAGGCTTTTCTGGTGCGAGAAACGCTGCGCTTAAGGTATTGAAGGGGAGATATATCACTTTTCTGGATTCCGATGATGTTATGCCAGAAAGTGCAATCGAAGCACTACTAGAAAAAGCAGACGGTAAAGATATTATCCAAGGTGGATGGTATACATTCGAACATCTCGGGGGGGGACGCCGCAGGAAGTTCATCAACTCTCGGGTTATCCTTGGGGAAAGCTTTTTAAGGCTGAAGTTATGGAGCATTTTCAGTTCCCGGAAGGATATTGGTTCGAGGATACTCCAATTTCTTTCATACTGTATGGAGCAGGATACAGTTCGAAGATCATTGCAGATGTGGTTTATGGCTACCGACTGAACCCGGATGGCATCACAGCAAAAAGTGGAGGATCAAAACGGAGCGTGGAGAGCTATTACATCACGGAATTATGCCTTAGAGAGTTTCCACAGTTTGGAGTGAAGTATGACAAACGGGCATATGATTATTTCCTTCGGCAGTGTCTGATGAACTGGTCCAGGACCAGGAAGCAGCCGAAAGAGATAAGAGAGGCGATCTTTGTGCTGGAATGCGGATTAAGGGAAATGTATTTCAAGAATCAGCATAGTGAAGTGAACACAGATATAGAGGTGGCGCTTCGAAAGAAGCAATTTCACAAATTTGAAGTGCTGGCAAGGATGAGATGACATATAAAGACTGATGGAAAAACAAGGTAAATATAAATATCTAGCAAAAAATATAGGACTGTTGACATTGAGTAACTTTGCAACGAAGTTGCTGAGTTTCTTTCTGGTACCTTTATATACCAGTATTCTTACAACTGCTGATTATGGTACCTATGATCTATTTAATACAACGGTCGGAGTACTCCTTCCGATCTTGACACTTAATGTGCAGGAGGGTGTCATACGCTTTGCTATGGATAAAGACTATGACCGGGAGGCCATTGTTACAGTTGGTATGCGCCATCTGTTGATTGGGTCTGTAATTATCGCAGCAGGTCTTAGTGTGAATGGCATTTTTGGATTCAGCCCAATGCTGAGAACCTATGCCATTTTCTTCTTCCTGATGTTTTTCTCACAGGCAATTAGTGGAATTGTCACATGCTATATCAGAGGAGTTGACCGCATTGGTGACCTATCTATATCAAGCGTTGTTGCATCAGCTGTAACAATTGGCTGTAATATTCTGTTTCTAATCGGCTTTAGATGGGGTTTGGTCGGATACTTCCTTGCGAATATAATCGGACCACTTGTTCAGTGTGTCTGGCTTGCTGCAAGAGCACACATGTTCAGGGATACTCATCTGACACGGAAGTACAGAAAAGAGTCAAAGGAACTTCTGGATTATTCTAGACCACTTATCGCGAACAGCATTGCATGGTGGATCAATAATGCTTCAGACAGATATGTGGTCACTTTTTTCTGCGGAGTGGCTGCCAATGGTGTTTATTCTGTTGCATCAAAAATACCATCTATTCTGAATGTATTCCAGACAATTTTCAATCAAGCCTGGTCTTTATCCGCTGTGAAGGACTACGATCCAGAAGATAAGAGCGGTTTTTTTGCAAACACGTACAGGGCATATAACTGCATGATGACGATTGTATGCTCAGCTATTATTGTGTCAGATAAGATACTGGCCAAGTTCTTATATGCTAATGACTTTTATGTTGCATGGAGATATGTTCCGTGGCTTACTATGGCCATTTTATTTGGGGCGATGTCAGGATATATTGGGGGATTTTTCACAGCGGTCAAAGATTCTAAGGTTTATGCAACCTCAACAGTGGTAGGGGCAGTTACCAACATTATCCTGAATCTCATTTTCACACCGATAATCGGGGCTCTTGGAGCAGCCATTGCAACGACGATATGCTATGTAGAGGTATATGTGGTTCGTCTTATTCAGTCAAGAAAATATATTAAACTAAGAGCTAACTTTCTTAGAGATATCATTTCCTACATACTGCTAGCGGTTCAATCCATTGTGCTACTGTTTGTTGATGCATCAATTCCTCTATATGGGATTTTGGGTGGATTATTTATTGTGATTTGCCTCATGTATAGCAAGGATATAGGACTGGTTGTTAAGAAGGTTTTACATAGAGCATAAGAGGAAAAAGATGGATGGTAATATACTTCAGAAAATAAAAAAACATGGGATCGCGGGCTCAATGAAGGTAGTCGAATTTCATGCAGCAACTGCCTTCAACAATAAATGGTTCTACTACTATAAAAAGCACAGACCGATGGATGAACATCTTATTGTGATGGAGAGCGAGGGCGATCTGTCGGATAATGCATTCGCTTTGTATGACTACATGCGACATAACAATTATCTGAAAAAGTATCATGTCGCATGGCTTGTAGACCATGTAGATGAAGCAAGAGCGCTGCAGCAGAAAAGGCCTGAAGACTTTCCGAATACAGAGTTTGTTCAGAAGGTGCCACAGAAAGTGAATAGGAGATGGGCCGAGGTACTGGCAACTTGTAAGTGGTATATTTATGACCATTGTAATCTGTTGGCACCGCTTGTGAAAAGGAAGGAACAAAAGGTTATTTACCTTTCTCATGGATGGGGATATAAAGCTGCAAAAGGCGGATGTACAGCAAATGACCGGACCCACTATGATATGATTACAGTGACAGGACCAATTCCGGCGAAAGGAATGTCTGAATACTGGCAGGAGCCAGAAGAAAGAGCGGTTATCACTGGATATCCACGGCTGGATTATTTCTTTCAGTCAAACATCAGTGAAAGAAAAAAAGTAAACCGGAGATGGCATTTTGATCAATATAAGAGGGTTATTTTCTGGATGCCAACATTCAGAAAATCAAATAATGAAACACTCTCAGAGGATTATATAGAGAACCAGACAGGCCTTCCAATCTTTGAAACTAAGAACAGTCTGCAGCAATTCTCGTATTTTCTGAAAGCAAGAAGTGTTCTTTTGGTTTTTAAGTTACACCATTTGCAGGCAGAGCTTCCGGTGTTCCAAACTCATTTCGATAATATTCTTTTGGTGAGAGATAAAGATTTACTTGATATGGGCGTGCAACTGTATCAGTTCATTTCGATGGCAGATGCTATGATCAGTGATTACTCGTCTATTTCTATTGACTTTATGCTCAAAGATAAGCCAATCATTTTTACATTGGATGATTATCAAGAATATGAAAAGTCGCGTGGTCTATTCCCGAAAAATGCTATCGACTATATGAAGGGATATCACGTATACAACCAGAAAGAGCTGGAAGAGAGCATCTCTGAAATCATTGATGGAGCTGACAAGTATAAAGAAGAACGGCATGCAGTGTTGAAGGATTACCATAAATTTACAGACGGAAATTCAGCAAGGCGTGTTATGGACGCAGTTGGATTGCTCTGAATAATTGACGATTCAAGGGATGGGGAAACACATATGACCTATTATCAGTTTTTAATATTACAATACCTATTTCTTCACAAAGACAAGGAAATCAAACATAGACAGATTTCTGATGATCTTTTAATCTCAAACAGTCGTATCATGCAGGAGATGGATGGTTTCGTTTCTGAAGGACTTCTCACATCAGGAGGAAAGTTAACAGATAAGGGCATTGCAATTCTTGAGCCTTATAAGGTAAAGAGAGCGGTGATTCTTGCTGCCGGCTTCGGGTCCCGCATGATGCCTGCAACGGCTGATTGCCCGAAGCCGATGGTAACAGTCAATGGACGTAGAATTATCAGTACACTTCTTGATGCTTTGCTTGCCGCAGGAGTAGATGACATTACGATTGTACGCGGATATAAGAAGAAACGTTTTGATGAACTTCTGACAGATTATCCGGATCTGCATTTCATTGATAATGATGAGTATGACAAGTATAACAACATTTCATCTGCGTTGCTGGTGAAGGATGCCTTTCAGGGTGGATGTTATCTCTGCGAGGCGGATCTGTATATCACTAATCCGAATATCATCACACCATACCAGTATCGTTCAAATATTCTAGGCTCTTATTCGATAGAGACAGATGACTGGAGTTTCAAGGCGGATAATGATGGAATGATATCTCTTTACCAGAAGGGAAATACGAACTGCTGGAATTATTATGGCATTTCATACTGGACCGCAGAAGACTGCAACAGGCTGAATCATGACTGGAAAGAAATATTTTCGACGGATAAGGGTAAAGATGTATTCTGGGAACAGATTCCGCTGCAGCTTAAAAGGAGGGATTACTGCGTAGCTGTTCGTCCATGCAGAAAGCAGGATATCATGGAAATTGACAATTACTATGAGCTACAGCAGCTGGATCCCAGCTATCTGAATCAAGAATAATATACAACGCATTTAATGTGGGGAGTCAAGATGGCAACTCAAGAAGGAACAAACAATCGAACAAGCATGAACAATCAGGCAAACGAAAGCCCTTCCTTAAACATTAACGAGTTCAAGCTCTTAAATTACTTATATAACAACACTGGATTAGTCGATAAGTTGACTTCGCATGTGTTGAACAATAAGGACTTAATCACAGATCTTGAGAACAGAGGGCTTGTTTCAAACTATCGGCTGACTGAAAAAGGCCTAGCTACATTACAACCTTATGCTGTAGATAATGCTGTGATCATGGCGGCCGGAGCAGCAACTCGTTTCATTCCTTTGTCATTGGAGCAGCCCAAAGGACTCTATGAGGTAAAAGGTCAGAGACTTATTGAGCGGAAGATAGAACAGCTCAAGGAAGCTGGGATCAATGATATCACGATTATCCTCGGCTACAAGAAGGAGCAGTTCTATTACCTGAAGGATAAGTACGGTGTGAAGTTCGTCATCAATGATGAGTACAATTCGAAGAACAATATATGGAGCCTGTACTTAGCGCGTGAAGAACTTCATAACACCTATATTTGTTGCTGTGATGATTATTTTACCGACAATCCGTTCCACAAGTACGAGTATGCATCGTTCTATGCAGGGTATGAAACTACTGAGAAGCAGAACGAAATGTATGCCACAACTGATGACCAGGGCAGAATCCTAGATATGGTGAAAGGCGCTGATGGCGGTGAGATGCTGCTGGGTCACAGTTTCTGGACTGATGAGTTCTCGAAAAAGTTTGTTAATATTGTAGAACAGGATCAAGAAGGAGAGCAGAAATACAATAATCTCTTCTGGGAGTGGCTGGTTAAAGATCACCTAAAGGAGCTTCCAGATTTCTATTATAAAGAGTATCCAATTAACACGATTTTCGAATTCGATTACTTCGAACAGCTTCGTGCTTTTGATGATGAGTATGTTGGACATGCACATTCAGAGATTCTCCGTAATATCAAACTCGTATTCCGTTGTGATGAAGAGGACATTGTTGATTTCAGAACAGTTTCTGAAGGGATGACGAACACGTCCTTTGTGTTCCGCATTGATGGTGTTGATTATATCTATCGCCATCCGGGAGACGGGACGGAGAAGATCATCAATCGCCGAAATGAGAAGAAATCACTCATTACAGCCAAAAAGATCGGAGTAGATCCTACCTATATTTATATGGATGTGAACGAGGGGTGGAAGATATCCAAGTTCATTCCGTCATTCCGTGAGCCGGATTATAAGAGTTTTGAAGACTCCAAGCTGATCGTTCCGGTACTACAAAAATTGCATAAAGCAGAAATACATGTCGACTATGGCATGAAGCCGTGGGATGATGCCTGTGCAATGGAGAAGCTCATCAAGGATAAGGATCCGCACTGTTTTGACCAGTATGAAGGCTTGAAGGAGAAGGTCGGAAGATTGTACAAGGCAACCATTGGCGATAGAGTAGAGAAGTGCTTCTGCCACGGTGACACCTATAAGCCAAACTGGATGATTGAGCCAGACGGCCATGTCATACTTATTGACTGGGAATACTCTGGATACTCTGATCCTGGTATTGATGTCGGATATTACATTGTGGATGCGATGTACGACTTCGATGATGCCGAGAAGTTTATAAAGCTGTATTTAGGAGATAGCTATAACAAGACTAGAGAGTTTCACTTCACAGCTTACATTTCCATCATCGCTTATTACTGGTTTGTATGGGCTATGTACCGTGAATCTTGTGGAGCTAATGTGGATGAAGCTCTTGAGAACTGGCGATTCATGGCAGAGAAGTATGCAGATTATCTGACGGGTGACGGATCGCTGTTTAAAGAGTGATGGTGGGCACAGTGTGATCACGGCCTGAGCAGGAAGCACTTTATATAGGGGAAGAATAGAAGTCGACAAATTCACCACAGCACAGGAAGAAGGTAAGAATATGAGCGGGGAACAGAAAACACAAACGCCACAAATGAAACGAGTCCTTGGTTTAAAGGAATCCATCAGTATGACAATCGGGACGGTTGTCGGTGTTGGACTCTTTACGTGCGGATCATCGCAGGTAGGACTCGTTGGCCCGTGGATCATTGTTTTCACATTTGTAGGGCTATTAATATCTATCTGGCCGTGCCTGATCTACGGTGAGATGTCAGCAATGCTGCCGGAAGCTGGTGGAACGTATAATTACGCGAAGCATGGTCTGAACCGTATCTGGGCGAATGTCGCCGGATGGCAGTACATTGTGTCGGTTGTGGCCATCGGAGCCGGCGAGACGCTTGCTTTCTCTAATTATTTCAAGATTCTGCTCGGGCAGTTTGGCGTCAATATTCAAAGAGTCGATTCTCGAATCATTGCGGTGATTCTTGTGGCGATATTCCTTATTCTCAACTATTTCGGTATCGAATTCTCCGGTCGAGCGCAGACAGCGTTCGTATTCTTTTTCTGGGGATGCTCAATTCTTTGGTTTCTGTATATGATCCCGAGAGTGCATGTCGAGTATTTCGGCGGGTTCGGTATGAATTCACTCCCGCCATTTAATGAGATGATGTACATCTTCGGACTCGTATGGTGGTGCTACACCGGGTTTGAAACCTGCGTTTCCATGGGCGGCGAGACGAAGTATCCGCAGTATACGTTACCGAGAGCTCTTAAGATCTCAATATTCTTAATTTTCGCTGTAAATGCTCTGTTCCAGTGGTTCCTGGTAGGGCTTGTTCCACACAATCTGTACAATGTGATCACTACTGCAGATGCCCCGTATGCACAGGCATTGGAAGCAGTTGGAATGACTGGATTTCCGATAATACTTCTTTGTATCGGCATTGCTTTTGGAGGTGATCTTTCCACGATCAATCCTGGTATCGCAGCACCGGCAAGATACATCTATGCGATGGCAGAAGATTATGCGCTGCCGAGCTTCTTGGGCAAGATCCATCCTAAGTATAAGACTCCTCATGTGGCGGTTATTGTTGTTGGTATTATTAATTTCATCCTTATTGCTACAGGCTCTATTAATTACATCGCCTCAGTAAGTTTGATCAGCTTGGCAGTCTGCTATATGATCGGATGCCTTGCGTACCTTGGTCTTCGTAAGCGTTATCCAGATTTAAAGCGAACTTATAAGGCTCCGGCAGGAGTGTTCGGCTGTTATTTCACGATTGCAGCTTATATCTTTATGCTGATTTTTGCTGACAAGGCGGCGCTTTTAACGGCAGGCATTATCGCTTTAGTTTCCATTGTCTACGCTGCAGTAGTAGCAAGGAAACATCAGGGCGATATTCTTACAATTCAGGAAGAGGTCGGTACTATCGAAAAGCCTAGTCCGGAGGAGAAGAGAAAACTCGACAAGGAATACAACGGTTGGAAGATTGCGACTGTAATATTTACAGTCATCGCTCTTGGCATTTATTTTGTACCGCTTGTGATGAATCATTAACTGGTGTTCGAATTTTGAGCGTATGAACATATGAACCGAGTAGAACTCTCTAGAGCCACACAGGGCAAGCGATGAGGCAGATAATAATATTATGGAATGGAGGCTGATCATATGATCTTTGAAGGAAATATACTCACAGTTGATAAGAACGATGATGTTTACAAATACCTTGTGACGAAGGAAGATCGGATTGCCTATGTGGGTAACGAGCTGCCTGAACATTATAAGGGACAGAAGATCATTCATTTAGGTTCCAAGGCTCTCCTCCCATCGTTTGTTGACTCTCATCAGCATTTTGCTTCGCTTTCAACATTCTATGCAGGTCTGAATGTGATGGACGCTTCTTCGAATACTGAGATTCAGGAGATGATTCATGAATTTGTTCAGAGAAGTGGAAACAAGAAAACGCTCATAGCATTCGGTGCTTCGCCTTATTCCGTAAAGGAAAGACGGCTGATCTCCCGCGAAGAGCTGGATGCCGTTTGCCCAGACAAAGAGATTATGGTTGTCAAATATGATGGCCATGCGTGCATAGTAAATACCAAACTGCTTGAGAAGATTAAAAAGCATGTCGAGAACCTCCGTGGATATCACCCGGATACAGGAGAGATGAATCAGGAGGCATTCTTTAAGGTTTCTGATTACATCACAGGGTCATTGTCCTTGATCGATCTCATAAAGAATATGCAGAATGCTATGGACTTCGAAGCGAGCCGTGGTATTGGCATGATTCACACGGTTTCAGGCGTTGGATTTACCGGAAATCTTGATATCACAATTGAGCAGACTTTTGCAAAGTCTCTGCATAACGGCTTCCAGCTTCGGGTCTTTCCACAGTCGATGGATGTGAAAGTTGCAACGAGCAGACATTTACCAAGGATAGGTGGTTGTTTTGCTTGTGCACTTGATGGCTGCTTTGGATCACATGATGCAGCTATGAACGAGCCGTATACTGATGATGGGGAGAGTGGCGTTCTCTACTACACGGATGAGAAGGTGACAGAGTTCTGCGAGGCAGCAAACCGGGCTGGACTTCAGATTGAGATGCATGCCATAGGTGACAAGGCCTTCGATCAGGCAACGAGAGCGATAAAAGCTGCACTCGATGATTATCCGAGAACTGATCATAGGCACGGTATCATTCACGACTGTTTGCCGACAGAAGAAGGCATCAAGATCTGCAAGGACTATGGCATTCTGATGCCGATACAATCTGCTTTTATCAATTGGAAGCAGGAGCCTGACGAGTATCTGGAAAGTATTATGGGGAAAGAACGTTGTGAGCGTCTGAATCCTCTCCGAACTTTCTGGGATAACGGTATAGTCTTATCTGCTGGTTCTGATGCTCCATGTACTACACCTGATCCCATTTCTTGGATTGATAGGGCGGTGAACCATTCGAATGCATCTGAAGCATTGACCGTTCAGGAAGCTGTTCGGATGTGTACATATAACGGTTATTATACAACCTTTGATGAGAAGGACAGAGGCAGTCTTGAAGTGGGTAAAATTGCTGATATGGTGATCCTGAGTGAGAATCCATATGCAATTGATAAATCAGAGTTGAAGGACCTGAAGGTAGAGCAATTGATCCTATCTGGGCATAAATACAAGACATGTAAGGAATCTGTGGCCGGGAGCATCATTAGGGGATTAACAAGTAAGAATAAATGCTAACTGTTAAAGAGTTGCGACGAAGAAAATCAAGGATAATGGTATGAAAATTATTGATTTTGAATCTGTTAAATCTTCTGCACAAGCTATGAATCCAGCTATGTGGTATGACTGGGTTGACAATGCATTGCGACATAAGGCTGAATTTGTATGTCCGCCAAAACCTCGTATGAGTCAGGCAGATGGAGATTACTTCAATATAATGCCTGCGATGTACGAACCAGAAAATATTGCAATGGTAAAAATGATAGGTAGACATGGCAAACTGGGGGGGTACCGCGCAGTGTAATGATGGGCGATATGCTCATCTATGAAGCAAATTCGGGAATCCTTAAGGCTGTTATGGATGCGGAGTATATTACAACACTGCGTACTGGAGCAGTGGCAGCACATTCAGCATTAGTCTTTGGAAAAAAGAATTTTACCACAATCGGTCTTCTTGGCCTCGGCAATATAATGACAGTTTGCTTTGAAACCTTATTGGCTGTTTTAAAGCGAGATGGAGACAATAGAAAACTTACTGTAAAACTATATAAGCACCACGATCAGGAAAAAAGATTTGCTGACAGATTCAAGGACGAGAGAAATGTAGA
Organism: Lachnospiraceae bacterium; assembly: GCA_029100405.1. Lineage (GTDB taxonomy): Bacteria > Bacillota > Clostridia > Lachnospirales > Lachnospiraceae > Lachnocurva. Next base: position 17,534 of record JAQXPG010000011.1, read on the forward strand.
TTTTGTTTTTGCCAATACATATCCTGAAATATTTGACGGGGCAGATGTGATTATTTCTGCAGTAACAAAAGCAACACAGAATTTTGCCCAGGATGAATGCTTTAAGGAAGGCGTTACTGTTATACCTATCTGCACAATGGGGTTTCAGAACTGTGATCTATTTTTTGATAAAGTCTTCACAGATGAAATAGAACAGATCAGGGGATTCAAATATTTTAATCAATTCCATTCTGTAGCAAATGTAACTGACGTTCTTGCAGGTGTTAAAGAAGGCAGAACAAATGAACGCGAGCGGGTCCTTGTTTATAATTACGGAATAGCTATTCACGATTTGTACTTTGCATCAAAGTTAATAAATCAATGTGATGGTAAAAATGTTGAGTATAACTTCTGTAAGGACAAATACTTCATGTAAGAGTGCTCGAGATTTTTCTTCTGATCAGATAGCTTTAAAAGATTTATTGTTCGGTGCTTTTTAGAACGGAAACTGACAGGAGAATAACATACATGAAGGTCACAATTTATGGTGGTGGGAATATCGGGACGCAGTTTGCAGTGCACTATGCAGAAACTGGCAATGAGGTTACAATTTTTACTTCAAAACCGGAAAGGTTTTCAAAGCATATGACTGTTGTTAATCACGACGGCGTGATTCTCCATGAGGGTGATATTAAGAGAGCAACAAATGGGCCTAAGGAAGCTTTCCTTGATGCAGATGTGATTTTTATAACTGTCCCTTCATTTGCCATGAAGAAGGCAACTGAAATTGTGACACCACTTGTAAAACAGGGCACTTTTATAGGAATCATTCCCGGCAATGGTGGTGGAGAAGTAGCGTTCAAAGATGCTATTGAGAAGGGGGCAATTGTCTTTGGACTACAGCGGGTTCCTAGTGTGGCCAGATTAGTTGAATACGGAAAAAGTGTCTGTGCCACAGGATACCGGAAAACATTATTTGCAGCGGCTCTTCCGAAGAAATATACAGAAGATACCTGTGCAATATTGCGAAATGGTTTGCAAATGGAATGTGAGCTGCTTCCTGATTATTTGAATTTAACACTTACACCTTCAAATCCTATTCTTCATACGACAAGACTCATGACTTTGTTTAAGGATTATGTGCCCGGCGTAACCGTGTATAAATCGGTTCCACTTTTCTATGAAGAATGGTCGGATGAGACCACAGAGCTGCTATTCAAATGTGATGAAGAAGTCCAAGGACTTTGTAGAAAATTAAAAGACTTTGATCTTTCAGAGGTTAAATCATTAAAGGTCCATTATGAAAATGATACGGTTAAAGGTTTTACGGAGAAGATCAGAAGCATTGAGGGGTTCAAGGGTCTTCCGACGCCAACAGTAAAGGTTGAAGACGGATATATTCCAGATCTTGATTCACGGTACTTCACAGCAGATTTTAATTATGGCTTGTTTGTTATTATGCAGGTGGCGGATCTGATTGGTTACCAGATGCCGAATTGCAAGAATGTCTTTGATTGGTATCAGAAGATTAAGAAGCCTGGGTATGGGGAATTTAGTTACAAAGAGTTTGGTATTATCGATAAAGAGAGTTTTGAGAAGTTTTACAAGCAATGAAGTTTCGAGAAGGATAACGTATAATAAGTTTCGCAAATTCAATTGAATAAAAATAGACATAGTCTATTGCCATCGGTAAGATTAAGTTACCACACAAAATCCACCAAGGTGCCAATAGCTATGTCTGATAACATTATACAGTTAAATGAAGAACTGATAAAGCATGATCTTAAGGATCTTGTCCGCAGTAGCATTCCCTGTGTGGCAGAATAGTTGTCAG
>JAQXPG010000012.1 GCA_029100405.1 Lachnospiraceae bacterium
AGACCTTCATATCTGGGGCCTGCTTTCCGATGGCGGTGTTCACAGCCACATCAAGCATCTCTATGCACTTCTTGAGCTCTGCAAGCAGCAGAATTTCGACCGTGTTTACGTTCATCCTTTCTTCGACGGACGTGATACGCCCCCTGCTTCCGGTAAGGATTATCTCCAGCAGCTCCTCGACAAGATGAAGGAGATCGGCGTTGGCAAGGTCGCTTCCCTGTCCGGTCGTTATTATTCTATGGATCGTGATAATAACTGGGATCGTATCCAGAAGTCTTATGACATGTTGGTTCTGGGCGAAGGGAATAAGGATACTGATCCGATTCATGCTATGCAGGCATCTTATGATAATGGTGTTACCGATGAGTTTGTGATCCCGACCGTCATCACCAAAGAGGACGGAAGCCCGATTGCTACGGTAAAAGAAAATGATTCCATTATCTTCTTCAACTTCCGTCCGGACCGCGCACGTGAGCTCACCAAGGCTTTCTGCTACAAGGATGCCGATATTGAGGCAATGGCAGGGGATCCTTCCGATAACAAATGCATCAAGTCTCTGAAGCGCCCGAAGGGTTATATCCCTGTGGTTTACGTTTGCTTCAAGGACTATGAAGAAGATGTTCCCAATAAGCTGGTTGCTTTCAAGCAGGAAGTGATCAAGAATACATTGGGTGAGTATCTGGCAAACCTCGGTCTGCATCAGCTTCGTATTGCCGAGACCGAGAAGTACGCCCATGTTACCTTCTTCTTCAACGGTGGTGTTGAGGAACCGAATAAGGGCGAGGACCGGACTCTGGTCAATTCCCCGAAGGTTGCGACCTATGATCTCCAGCCGGAGATGAGCGCTCCGGAAGTTTCCGAGAAACTGGATGCAGCCATCACTTCCGGAAAATATGATGTTATTATCATTAACTTTGCAAATCCGGACATGGTTGGTCATACCGGAAAGCTGGATGCTGCGATCAAGGCTGTTGAGAGAGTTGACGGATGTGTCGGCGGAGCCGTCGAGGCTGTAAAGAAGATGAATGGCGTTCTCTTCATCTGTGCAGACCACGGTAATGCTGAGCAGATGTGGAATAAGGAAACCAATGCACCTCATACCGCGCATACCACGAACCCGGTTCCCTTCATTCTCTATAATTATGATCCTGCTTATACCCTTCGCGAGGGCGGACGTCTCTGCGATATCGCTCCGACTCTGCTTCAGATCATGGATCTGCCTCAGCCGAAGGAAATGACAGGTAAGTCTCTTCTGATCAAGAAGTGAGAACCCTGACAGATCAAGGGCTGGCAGAAGATCAGCCCGTTTGATCCGTCAGTGCAAGCCGGTCAGAGGTATGGAAGGACGCGTGTGATGCCAGATAATCCTAACAAAACATGCAGAGGTAATTTGTGCACTTTCCACAAAAAATGAGAAATATTCTTTGAGTTTTCTTCCATCGCTTGAGATCTGATTTTGGGCGTGCTATAGTAAGTCTTGTCAAGAGAATATTGATTACCAGGAGATTTGAGCAAGGTAAATAAGTCAGCAGTAGAGCTGGTTTATTTGCCTTGCTTTTTTTATGCCTGTGAGGGTTCACTAAGGAGGAAGCACTATGTATGATGTAGCAATCATCGGGGCCGGCGTTACCGGATCTGCGATCGCGCGTTATCTGTCGCGTTACCAGGTCAAGGCCTGTGTCATTGAACGGGAAGAAGATGTGTGTGACGGTACGTCCAAGGCGAACAGCGCCATTGTTCATGCCGGATATGACGCGCACCCGGGTTCCTGGAAGGCAAAGATGAATGTGCGCGGTTCGGAAATGATGGAAGATCTGTCGAAGGAACTGGATTTTCCTTATCGCCGGAACGGATCTCTCGTTGTTGCGACCCGAGAGCAGGATGCCAGCCTCCTGGATAAGCTGGCAGAGCAGGGCCGCGAGAATGGCGTCAAGGGCATCCGGATCCTGGAAGAGAAGGAGTTAAAGGAAATGGAGCCCAATCTGGCAGATGATGTGGTGAAAGCCCTCTATGCTCCGACCGGCGCTATTGTATGCCCCTTCAATCTGACCATTGCACTGGCGGAAAACGCTGCAGACAATGGTGTCGAATTTTTCTTGAATACACGGGTAACAAATGTAGAGCGAACCGGGGATCACTACCGGATCGAAACGGATGGAAAAACCGTAGAGGCAAAGGCTGTTGTCAATGCGGCCGGTGTCTATGCAGATACCATCAACAATATGGTTTCGGCTCATAAGTATCACATCATCCCCCGTCGCGGTCAGTATAAACTTCTGGATAAGACCGCAGGCAATCATGTTTCAAGGACTGTTTTCCAGCTTCCTTCCAAGATGGGAAAAGGCGTCCTGGTAAGTCCGACCGTTCATGGAAACCTGATCGTCGGACCAACTGCTGAGGATATTGACAATAAGGAAGGAATCAATACCACCGGCGACGGTCTGGATTTACTCACAAAGACCGCTGCGCTGTCTGTCAAGAATATTCCTTTCTATGAAGTCATCACAAGCTTTGCCGGACTTCGTGCTCACGAAGAGGGCGGCGACTTTGTGCTCGGCGAGGCAGAGGATGCTCCGAATTTCTTCAATGCACTCGGGATCGAGTCTCCGGGACTTTCCAGTGCACCGGCCATCGGTGAGTATCTCTCCGACATGGTGGCAGAGAAGTTAGGGCTTTTGAAGAATCCGAACTTCAACGGCAAGAGAAAGGGAATTCTGGATCCGTCCACGCTTTCTCTGGAAGAAAGAAACGAATTGATCAAGAAGAATCCGGCTTATGGTCAGATCATCTGCCGCTGTGAAATGATCACTGAGGGTCAGATCCTGGACTCCATTCACCGGACTCTGGGCGCCCGTTCTCTGGACGGTGTCAAGAGAAGGACCCGGGCTGGTATGGGCCGTTGTCAGGCTAGTTTCTGCAGCCCGAGGACCATGGAAATTCTGGAGCGGGAAGTTCCTATGAGCGCTTTTGATGTCACGAAGTCGGGTGGCAAGAGTAAGATCGTCATTGGCTATAACAAGAGAGTCTGAGGAGGGACCGTCATGAAAAACTATGATCTTGTAATTGTAGGCGGAGGCCCTGCAGGACTGGCAGCAGCAATTTCCGCAAGAGATAATGGCATCGAGGATATTCTGATCATTGAGCGGGACGACCGCCTGGGTGGCATCCTGAATCAGTGCATCCATAACGGATTCGGACTCCATACTTTTAAGGAAGAGCTGACCGGACCGGAATATGCCCAGCGCTATATCGATCAAGTACTGGAGCGCGGTATTGATTATAAATTGAATACCATGGTCATGGACATCAATCCGGACAAGAAGGTCACCGCCATGAACCGGGAAGATGGTATGTTCGTCATTCCGGCTAAGGCTGTGATCCTGGCTATGGGCTGCCGGGAACGTCCGCGGGGAGCTTTGAATATCCCGGGCTATCGTCCTGCAGGCATCTATTCTGCCGGTACGGCGCAGCGCCTGGTCAATATCGAAGGCTATATGCCCGGTAAGAAGGTTGTGATCCTGGGCTCCGGAGATATCGGTCTTATTATGGCCCGCCGTATGACTCTGGAAGGTGCCGAGGTAAAGGTTGTTGCTGAGATCATGCCTTATTCCGGCGGTCTGAAGCGGAATATCGTTCAGTGCCTGGATGACTTTGGAATTCCTCTGAAACTGTCTCATACCGTAGTTGACATTGAAGGCAAGGAACGTGTCGAAGCGGTTACTATCGCAGAAGTGGATGATCATATGAAGCCGATCCCGGGAACCGAGGAGCGGTATGAGTGCGATACTCTTCTTCTTTCTGTCGGTCTCCTGCCGGAGAATGAGCTCTCCCGCCAGTCCGGCGTCGAACTTTCCCGCCTCCATAAAGGTCCGGTTGTCAATGATGCTCTGGAGACCAATGTCGAAGGTATCTTCGCTTGCGGCAATGTCCTCCATGTACACGACCTCGTTGACTTTGTATCCCAGGAAGCAGGGCAGGCAGGAAAAAACGCTGCGGTCTATATTTCTCAGGGCGAGAAGAAGGCAAAGCGTCTGGTAAAATTGAATCCGATCGATGGAGTCCGCTATACGGTTCCGGAATTTATACGGCCGGAGGAAATGGAAGATACCGTGACCGTTCGTTTCCGTGTCGGGGCGGTTTATAAGAATGCAGCGGTCTGCACTTACTTCGGTGATAAGTGCGTGGCACGGCGGAAGAAGCAGATTTTCGCGCCGGGCGAGATGGAGCAGGTCATCCTGAAGAAGGCGGACCTTCTGGCAGATCCGGATTTGAAAGAGATCACGCTTAAAATCGAGGAGGCATAAGATGTCTGAAGAAAAGAAAAACCTGACTTGTATCTGCTGCCCCATGGGCTGTCAGATCACAGTGACATTAAAGGACGGCGAAGTTACAGATGTGACCGGGAATACCTGCAAGCGTGGTGACATCTACGCCAGGAAAGAGGTGACCAATCCGACGCGTGTGGTAACGTCTTCGGTTCGGGTGACCGGCGGCGAACT
>JAQXPG010000013.1 GCA_029100405.1 Lachnospiraceae bacterium
TCGCTTGTTTACGAAGAATATACACCATCAGGTGAAGATGTGCAAGTGAAAATATATTCAATTTGTTGAGAATAAATATAAATTTTATGTGCAATTCAACCTTGAATAGAAGAGGATTCAAATGTATAATAATGCAAAACATAAACGTTATCATGATGAGCTTCATATATCAAATTCCAATCTGGCAAAGCTTCTTTAATTTGAAGAGATAGAAGAGTATCAAATGGAACAGAAAATAATAGAAAATAATAGAAAAGCAGATGTCTCAAATTTACCAGACTCTTCCATCGTCATTCGGCCTATGACAATGGAAGATTTCGATCAGGTCCATGCCTTATGGATGACGATCCATGGATTTGGGATCCGATCCATTGATGATGCCAGGGAAGGCGTGGAGCGATTCCTGACAAGAAATCCCGGTATCAGCGTGGTAGCGGAATGGAAGAAAGAAATCATCGGCAGCATCCTCTGTGGGCATGATGGCCGGACTGCATCTTTTTATCATGTCAGCGTCAGGGAAGATTTCCGAAGACGTGGTATCGGAAAGGAAATGGTCCTTGCCTGTATGCATGCCCTTCATCGGGAGAAAGTTTCGAAGATTTCACTGGTTGCCTTCCAGAACAATCAAATAGGAAATGAATTCTGGAATGCCGAAGGCTGGACCCGGAGGACAGATCTGAATCAATATGAATTCATATTAAATGAAGAAAATATTATTCGTTTCAATGGTTGACCATATTAGAATAAACAGTACATAGAGAAATAATTCACTCAGATATCACTTTTAGAATAACCAATAAACATAGAGAAATCATTCACTCAGATATCACTTGGAATGGAGGAACTTCATGGCAGTATCCAAATTAGAGAAGATCGAAGGCGGTGTTACCGCAGCACAGGGCTTTCAGGCGGCCCATACCGGAGCAGGCATCAAGTACAGCGGAAGAGATGATATGGCAATGATCTATAGCGAACTTCCCTGTCGCTCGGCCGGAACCTATACCAGAAATGTGGTCAAGGCAGCACCGGTTGAATTCGACCGGATGCGAACAGAAAACACCGCAGATCTCCATGCCGTCGTAATCAATGCCGGAATCGCCAATGCATGCACCGGTGCGCAAGGCTTGAAGGCTTGTCAGGAGACAGCAGATCAGGCAGCAAAACTTCTGAATATCAAGAGCAATGCCGTTCTCGTAGCATCCACCGGTGTCATTGGCATGCAGCTTCCCATGGATAAAGTTCTGGCCGGTGTCTCTGCCATGGTCCCAAAACTTGCACCGGGACTTGCAGCCGGTCATGATGCTGCCATGGCAATCATGACAACGGATACCCATCCCAAGGAATGCGCCGTAACGTTCGAGATCCAGGGCAAGAAATGTACCATTGGCGGCATGACCAAGGGCTCCGGCATGATCCATCCCAACATGGGCACCATGCTGTGCTTTCTTACGACCGACTGCGAGATCGAGAAATGGGCTTTGATGGAGGCCTTGAAAACTTGCGTCAATGACACCTTCAACATGGTTTCCGTGGATGGAGACACCTCGACCAACGATACTTGTGTTCTTCTGGCAAACGGAGCCGCAGAAAACCCTTTGATCACAATGGATACGGATGCCTATCAGACTTTTGTCGACGCTCTGCATTTCGTCACGAAAGACCTGGCGAAGCAGATCGCCGGCGACGGAGAAGGGGCAAGCCACCTTTTCATCGCCAAGGTGCTTCATGCCGGAAACGATGCAGATGCCCGGACACTTGCCAAGGCAGTCATCACCTCCAATCTGACCAAAGCCGCGATCTTCGGAAAGGACGCTAACTGGGGCCGGATCCTCTGCGCCCTCGGTTATTCCGGTGTCTATTTTCGCCCGGAAAATGTAGACCTTTATTTCGAAAGCGCAAATGGGAAGATGAAACTCGTCGAAAATGGGGTTGCTCTGAACTATAGTGAGGAGGAGGCAACAAAGATCCTTTCGGCAGAGGAAGTGACAGCCATCTGCGATATGAAGAGCGGCGAATCTTGCGCAGAGGCTTATGGATGCGATCTGACTTACGATTATGTGAAGATCAACGCGGATTACAGGAGCTGATCTCTTTGCCTGTGTGCAAAAAATACTACATCGAAGGAAGAGGTGGTGTGGTAAGGGAACTGATCTCTTTGCCTGTGTGCACATAAATTGAAAAGAAGAAAAAGAAGGATAAAAAAGGAAAGAAGAAAAAAGATATGGAAACTTATATGAAGGAAGTCATGAAAAAAGCCAGTGTACTGGTTGAGGCCCTGCCCTATATTCAACGATTCAACGGCAAGATCATTGTTGTAAAATACGGCGGCTCAGCCATGGTCGATGAGGAATTGAAGACGCATGTGATCCAGGATGTCACACTCTTGAAATTGGTCGGCTTTCGCCCGATCATCGTTCATGGCGGCGGCAAGGAGATCAGCAAGTGGGTCCGCCTGACCGGAAAGGAACCGGAATTCATTAACGGCCTCAGGAAAACGGATGAAGAAACCATGGAGATTGCCGAAATGGTTTTAAACCGGGTCAATAAGTCATTGGTGCAGCGTGTGGAAGCCCTTGGCGTCAATGCTGTCGGTATCTCCGGAAAGGATGGCGGACTTCTCCGTGTTGACCGGAAATATTCGGATGGCCGGGATATCGGTTTTGTCGGTGACATTAAAGCTGTGAATCCCAAGATTCTTCTGGATCTTCTGGATCAGGACTTCCTCCCGATCGTCTGCCCGATTGGCATGGATGATGAATATCAGACCTATAATATTAATGCAGATGACGCAGCCTGTGCCATTGCCAGAGCTCTGGAAGCGGAAAAGCTGGCCTTCCTTACTGACACGGAAGGCGTCTATCGGGATCCAAAAGATCCGGATTCCCTGATTTCAGAATTGACCGTCGATGAAGCCAAAGCCTTGATTGAAGATGGTTCGATCCAGGGTGGTATGCTTCCGAAACTTCAGAATTGCATCGATGCCGTGGAGCATGGTGTTCACAGGGTCCACATTTTGGACGGACGAATCGCCCACTGCCTGCTTCTGGAGATTTTCACCAACAGAGGTATCGGAACGGCCCTGATCCGAAACGATGCCGAGCGTTTTCATGAGGAAGAGGAGGAATGAAAATGAGTATGCAGGATGAAATCCGTCGGGCGGATCAAAAAATGCTTCATGTATATTCGCGTTTTCCGGTTGTTTTTGATCATGGAGAGGGAGTTTATCTCTATGATACCAATGGAAAGGCTTATCTCGATTTCGGATCGGGGATCGGAGTCAGTGCCTTGGGTTATGGTGTCAAGGCCTACCAGAATGCCTTAAAAAATCAGATCGATAAACTGACGCATACCAGTAATCTCTATTATCATCTCCCGATGATAGAAGCAGCAGAGAAGATCACGCGCCTGTCAGGTATTGACCGGGTCTTTTTTACCAATTCCGGAGCGGAGGCAATCGAAGGTGCCATCAAGACAGCGAAGAAATATGCCTATCTCAGGGATCAGAAGGCAGGCCATGAGATCGTAGCCATGCAGCACAGTTTCCATGGCCGGACGGTCGGCTCTCTTTCTGTGACAGGAAACACTCATTACAGGGAGCCTTTCTATCCTCTGATGGATGGGGTACATTTCGCGGACTTTAATGATTTTCAGACGGTAAAACGAGCAGTCAATGACATGACTTGTGCCATTCTGCTGGAACCGGTTCAGGGAGAGGGCGGTGTCTATCCTGCAGATCCGGAATTTCTTCGGAACGTGCGAAAGCTCTGCGATGAGAAGGATATCCTTTTGATCTTCGATGAAGTGCAATGTGGTATGGGCCGGACCGGCGCCTTCTTTACCTGGCAGAAATATGGTATCAAGCCGGATATCCTGGCCAGTGCCAAAGCGCTCGGCTGCGGTGTGCCGGTCGGAGCCTTCCTTACTACAGAAAGAGTGGCAGAGAATTCTCTGGAACCTGGCGATCATGGATCTACATATGGAGGAAATCCTCTCGTCTGTACTGCAGTTTCTACGGTCTGCGATTTAATGGAAGAGTTCCATCTGCCGGATCATGTCGAGAAGACGGCTCCATATTTCGAAGCAAAAATGGAAGAACTCTGCCTTTCTCATAACAGCCTCATGGGCCATCGAGGAATGGGATTTATGCAAGGTCTTTTATTAAAACCGTCTATCCCGGTTGGACAGGTGGTAAAGAGGGCCCTGGACAAGGGGCTGATTATTCTTTCGGCTGCAGGAAATGTGATCCGTCTTCTGCCGCCCCTGGTCATCGAAGAAGGAGAAATCGACCAGGCCATGGATATTCTCGGCAGCGTACTAAAGGAATTTGAGAGCTAGGGGTAGAGTCAGAAGTCCGGTTCGTGTTGGATGGATATTATTTTACGCCTCACTCTCCAATGATCCGCTCCAGGGTAAATTCCCGGCCGGCAATGATTTTCGAATGAATGCTCTTGCAGTTGGGGCAGCGGTAGGAGTTTTCCCGGGACGGTTTATATTCTGTTCCGCAGTCCTCACAGCGGGCTGTGACCGGGACAAAGTTGATTGTCAGCTTGGAATTCTCTAAGATCGTATTCTTGACACACTGAGGATAATAGTCCTCGAGAAAATGAGGAATCAGACCTGTGGTCTCACCGACTTTGATGACAAGTTCAGATACGTCGGTGAGATCATTTTCTTTACAGGCAGAGAGGGCCGTATCGACCATCCGCATCATATAACTCAATTC
>JAQXPG010000014.1 GCA_029100405.1 Lachnospiraceae bacterium
CGGTATTTCATGTTTTTCTTTAGATTCTTTTTTATACAAGACCTCTAAAGCATGAGCTTCTACGTCATGCTCCTATCATTATATGGAAGGTTCAGGCATGCTTTTCAACGATATGCTCTTTGTCCTTGAAAATATGATGGGCCGGAATGACGCCGCGAACAGAGGACGTCGGATAGACATTGCAGTCCGGGCAGATGACGGTTCCGGGGTTTAGGACAGAATTGCATCCGACTTCGACATGATCTCCCAGCATAGCGCCGAATTTCTTCAGGCCGGTCTCTATTTCTTCCTTCTCATAGTGGTCCTTGACGATGACAAGCGTCTTGTCGGACTTGACATTGGATGTGATGGAACCTGCGCCCATATGAGAAAAATAGCCCAATACGGAGTCTCCGACATAGTTGTAATGCGGTACCTGAACGTGGTTAAAAAGGACCACATTCTTAAGTTCGGTGGAATTGCCGACCACACAGTCATTCCCCACAATGGCATTGCCGCGGATGAAGGCGCCCGGTCTTACTTCGGTATTCTCACCGATGATGCAGGAGCCGCAGATATTGGCGGCGTCATAGATTTTCGCGGACTTTGCGATCCAGATATTTTCACCGCGCTTTTCATAAATCGAAGGATCCAGACTCTCGCCCAGTTTTACCAGAAAACTTCCGATTTCCGGCAGGACTTCCCAGGGATAGGTCTTCCCGGAAAACAGTTCCTTTGCAATGGTCTGGTCCAGGTCATACATGTTCTTGATCTTTGCTTCTTCCATCTTCTTATTCTCCTTTTTTTGTTATTTTGGCTTTTGTTATTTTGGCTTTCTTATGATCCGCACGGGCGATCCGGCTCTTCAGCTCTTTCTCATAGAACCGGGCATCCCTCCGAAAGATCTGCTGGAGGCCGGCAGTGGAGCCGTTTTTCATGACAAAAGCGGTTCGCCTCTTGATGAAGCTCTCCAGTTTCTCCATATATTCTTCCGTTGTGATCTCTCCCTCTGCCACCAGGTTCAATCCCTTCTCCCAGCTTGCGGTTAGTTTCGGATCCAAGAGGGAAGGGATGGACCCGTTTACAATATCATAGATGATCTCTCCGGAAAGCGTCGGCGTTATGATCTGTGTCTTCTTATTCAGATTCAGATATCGATTCGAAACCAGTTTGGACAGAATCTCCGCCCGGGTAGCAGAAGTTCCGATGCCCTGGCCCTTGATCTGCTCCCTGAGTTCCTCATCTTCAATCAGCTGGCCTGCATTTTCCATGGCAAGAATCATGGAGCCTGAATTATAGCGCTTGGGCGGGGAGGTCTCGCCCTCCCGGACACCGAAAGAAGTAAACTGTACTTTCCCGCCCTTCTTCAAGGTTTCGAAGAAGGCTCTGGCTTCCTGTCTGGAATCCTTCTCCTCCCCGTCAGAAGAAGCATCCTCCTCTGCCGGATCCGCTTTCTTCTCTGTTCCCTTCGCCCCAGGCGGATCTTTTTTCGTGAAGGAATAATTCATGATACCGAGGTAGCCGTTCTTCTCCAGATATTTCCCGGAAGCGAAGAATTTCTCGCCCTCGCAATCCACAGTCAGACTGATCTTCAGATACTCTGCCGGCGACAGGAAAATTGCCAGGAAACGCCGGACAATGATCTCATAGACATGAGCCGACAGAGGTTTCAGAGACTTCAGGGCGGACAGACCCTGGCCGGTCGGAATCACGGCATAGTGGTCGGTGATCTTCTTATCATCCGTATATCTCGTCTTTCCGATCCCTTTATATCTTCCATTCTGAAGGATGTAATCCGCTGCCTGATGAAACATGGGCAGAGCCGAGATCCCCCGGATATTCCGATCGATCTCCTTTGCCACCGCAGAAGACAGGACCCTGGCATCCGTTCGGGGATAGGTCACAAGTTTCTTTTCATACAATTCCTGGATGATATTCAAGGTCTCATCCGGACTGATCTTAAAAAGCTTGGAGCAGTCACTCTGCAGCTCAGCCAGGTTATAAAGAAGGGGCGGATTCTTCTTCTCCTTCTTTTTACTAAGTTCGGTCACTTTACCCTCAAGCGCCAGGGGAGTATTTTTCTTTTCGTCAAATATAAGGCCTGGGTTTACATTCGCATCTTCTTTTGGCGGGGAAGCCGGTCCGGAAGGCGGATTTTCGGGCGCTTCATTGGCTGTCTCTGCCGCATGATCCCTCAAATATTCGATCAGTCCGATGGCATCGGCTTCCTTCTGAAAGCCGTTTTCCTTATAGAGAAAGGGCGACTTATCATAATGAGAACCTTCGACGGCCTTCCACTCGGCAGTCAGAGCAGGTGTTTCGGCGACCACCCGATAGAAGGGGGTCTTCACGAAATCCCGGATCTCCCGCTCTCTTCGCACGACCATGCCGAGAACACAGGTCATGACCCGGCCAACGGAGATCACGGCATAGCGTTCGTGGAAGAAGGATGCCATAGCGTTGCCATAGCGGAGGGTGAGAAGGCGGGAGAAATTGATCCCCATGAGATAGTCTTCCTTGGCTCTTAAGTAGGCGGCATCCGCCAGATGGTCATAGGCGCTCAAGTCCTTGGCTTCCCGAATGCCCCGCTTGATCTCCTCTTCGGTCTGGGAATCGATCCAGACTCTCCTTTCTTCCTTGTCATGGACATGGGCTTCCTGTCGGACCAGGCGATAGATATACTCTCCTTCTCGTCCACTATCGGTGCAGACGTAGATCCGGCTGACATCCTGCCGGTTCAGAAGACCGGAAACGATCTGAAACTGCTTTTTTGCGGACGGGATCACTTCATAGAGAAAGTGATCCGGGAGAAATGGCAGGGTATCCAGACGCCATTTCTTGTATTTCTCGTCATAGGCATCCGGAAAGCTCATGGTCACGAGATGGCCCACGCACCAGGTCACGACGATACGCTCTGACTCCAGATAACCGGTATGGTCTGTCATCTTTTCCGAGAAAACCTTGGCGAACTCCCGGGCCACACTCGGCTTCTCGGCGATAAAAAGATTCTTTCCCATATTCCTCCCTCAAGCAGAAAAAGAATGCTGTGAATCGTCTTAGCTTCGGACTTTCCACAGCATTCCATGTTTTACAGTTTCCTTCGAACGGACCGGTCTATCTTTTACGAATGATCCTCCATCAGACTTAATCGGATACGATCCTTACTTCTTCTCAATATAGCCCTTTGCAGTCAGAAGTTCTGCGCAAAGAACACCGCCGCCTGCTGCTCCGCGGATGGTATTGTGAGAGAGACCGACAAACTTCCAGTCGAAAATGGAATCCGGGCGCAGGCGGCCGATGGAAACCCCCATGCCATGTTCATAATTCACATCCAGAGCAACCTGTGGCCGATTGTCTTCTTCCAGATACTGAATGAAGTGCTCTGGAGCGCTGGGAAGCTTCAGGTCCTGAGGCAGGCCCTTAAATTCGCGAAGTTTCCGGATCAGTTCTTCCTTGGTCGGCTGCTTTCTGAAATTCACAAAGCAGGTGGCCGTATGTCCATAAAGAATGGGAACTCGAATACACTGAGATGTAATCTGGATATTGTCTGCCGGCTTGATCTCGCCATCTTCCACCTTACCCCAGATCCGAAGCGGCTCCTTCTCGGACTTCTCCTCTTCGCCTGCGATATAGGGGATGATATTTCCTTCCATCTCGGGCCAGTCTTTGAAGGTCTTGCCGGCTCCGGAAATTGCCTGATAGGTGGAAACAACTGCCTGGTAGGGTTCGAATTCCTTCCATGCGGACAAGGCCGGTGTATAGGACTGGATGGAGCAGTTCGGCTTTACGGCGATGAAACCACGCTTGGTTCCCAGGCGCTTTCTCTGATACTTGATCACTTCAATATGCTCCGGATTGATCTCCGGAACGACCATAGGGACATCCTTGGTCCAGCGATGTGCCGAATTATTGGAAACGACCGGTGTCTCGGTCTTGGCATAAGCCTCTTCAATGGCACGGATCTCATCCTTGGACATATCTACTGCGGAGAAAACGAAGTCCACATTTTCAGCGACTTTTTCGACTTCGTTTACATTCATGACCGTAAGATTCCGAACGCTTTCCGGAATCGGGGTCTCCATTTTCCAACGGCCATTCACAGCCTCTTCATAAGTCTTTCCTGCGGAGCGGGGACTTGCCGCAACGACTTTCACCTCAAACCAGGGATGATTTTCCAACAGGGCGATAAATCGCTGTCCGACCATACCGGTCGCTCCAAGAATGCCGACTCTTAATTTTTCACTCATAACGCTCTCCTTTTTCTTTTCCTTTTTCCTTTTCCTTCTATGATCCTGCGTATATGATCCTCGTGGCAGAGTATACTACGCTCTCTCATGCATTGTTCTCTCATGCATTGCTCTCTCAAGCATTGCTCTCACATGCATTGCTTTCACATGCATTGCTTTCTCATGCATTCATGAGTTATTCATTATCATATCCCAAAGACGGGTCCGATTACAAGCCCAGGGCTTTATGATCCTCGAGATATTGCTTACTCTTCTTGATCTCTTCTTCCATGGCTTTGCGGCCGGGCGCTCCGGTCGTCAGTCTCTTATCGACACAAGTTTCCATACTTATGGCTTCATAAATATCTTCATCGAAGGCCGGTGAAAATTGCCGTAACTCTTCAAGTGACATATCATCGATCGGCTTCTTTTTTTCAATGCCATAGAGGACGACCTGACCGATGATACCATGCGCATCCCGGAAGGGAATGCCCTTCCGAACCAGATAATCTGCGGCATCCGTGGCATTGGTGAAGCCATGACGGGCGCTCTCCTTCATCCGGTCCTCCCGAAAACGTATGGTCGAAAGCATGCCGTTAAAGAGATCCAGGCAGGAATTTGCCGTATCCATGGCATCGAAAGACAACTCCTTATCTTCCTGCATATCCTTATTATAAGCCAGGGGAATGCCCTTCATCGTGGTCAGAAGGGCCATCAGGGCCCCGTAGACCCGGCCGGTCTTGCCACGGACCAGCTCTGCAATATCCGGATTCTTCTTCTGCGGCATGATGGAAGATCCGGTGCTATAGGCATCATCGATTTCAACAAATTGGTATTCATTGGAATTCCAGAGAATGATCTCCTCGGAAAACCGTGACAGATGCATCATGATGATCGAAAGTGCCGAGAGATATTCCAGGAGATAATCCCGGTCACTGACTCCGTCCATGGAATTGGCAGTCGGCCCTTTGAAATGTAAGAGCGAGGCCGTATAATCCCGATCCAGAGGATATGTGGTGCCTGCGAGGGCACCGGAACCCAAAGGGCAGTAATTCATCCGTTCATGGATATCGGCCATCCTTTCCCGATCTCTTTTAAACATCTCGAAGTAGGCACCCATATGATGAGCCAGGGTGATGGGCTGAGCCTTCTGCAAATGAGTAAATCCCGGCATAATGGTGGAAGTATGCTTTTCCATGATCGAAAGAATCGTGGAAAGGAGAGACCGTAAATAAGAATCCGTAGCCTCGACTTCCTTTCTGGTATAGAGACGCATATCCAAAGCCACCTGGTCATTTCTGGAACGGCCGGTATGAAGCTTCTTTCCGACCGATCCGATCCGGTCGATCAGATTGGCTTCCACAAAGGAATGCACATCTTCATATTTCTCCGTGATAGGAAGCTTTCCCTCTCGAACATCGTCTTCAATGGACTGTAAGCCCAAAAGGATCCGGTCTCTCTCGTCCTCTGTCAGAATGCCCTGCTTTGCGAGCATACGGACATGGGCCCGGCTGCCCTCCAGATCTTCGGATAGAAGTCTTTGATCAAATCCGATGGATGCATTGAAGGCATATACCTTATCATCTGTTGCTTTGGTAAATCTCCCGCCCCATAACTGAGCCATAACTCTCTCCTGCCTTTCTTCTTTCTTCTTTTTCTTTTCTTTCTTTTCCTATATTGCGATTTCTTTTCTTATGTTTCGATTTCTTATCCTATATTTCGATAGGAGGCACGATCTTCTTTGATGAATCAGTCTTGTTCCCTCGTTTCTCGGCCTGTCCTTCCTCCATATCCAGCTTTTCGGCCTCTCGCATGTCGGCTTCCCGCTTTTCGGATTCCCGCTTCTCAGCCTCCCGCTTTTCGGCTTCCATCCGGGAAAAGACGCAGCCACAGAAATTCTGCCGATAAAGGCCGTATTCTTTTGACAATTCAGTCGACCGCTTGAAGCCGTTTCGTTTTCGAAATTCGGAAGGAAGGAATTTGACACCGTACTTGTCTGCCATCTCCTCACCGATCCGGTTCAAAAGGACCGGATCCTTCATGGGACTGATGGTAAGCGTTGTTGTGAAATAATCAAGTCCCAGTTCTTTGGCCTTTTTTGCCGCCTCTTCCAGACGGAGGCGAAAACAGATCTCGCAGCGCTCTCCACCTTCCGGCGCATCTTCATAGCCCTTGACTGCTTCATAATACCGCTTTGGTTCATATTTCCCGGAGAGGAAGGTCACCGGATGCCGGGTTGGCATTTCCCGGATCAGGCGGCTCAGCTCCTCCTCGCGGTACTCGTATTCCGTTGCCGGTGAGATGTTCGGATTATAATAAAAATCAGTTATGGCGAAATACTGCGATAAGTATTCCAGCACATAACTGCTGCAAGGCGCACAACAACTGTGCAGAAGTAAAGTCGGCACAGTTGCTGCGGCAATATTCTCTTCGATGATAACATCCAGTTCCTTCTGGTAGTTCCGCCGATTCAATCGTCACTCCTTCTCCTGCCAAAGTGTGAAAAGTGTCAGAGCAAAGGCATAGATGAGGCAGATCAGTATGGCAAAAACCGCCTTCCCGATGACAAAACCTACGATCAGTTGGACCAGGATGGCCAGACCATGAATGTAGACGGGAACCTTACGAAGGAGCGCCGAAAGGACTGTTTCCAAGACCACAAGACATCCGACCGCTACCGGTGGAATATGGAGTACTGCAATGGAAATCGCAAAAACTACGATTTCTGCCGCGACAAAAGCCAAGAGTAAAATCAGAGGGTTCTTCCCCTTTTTTGCAAAATCAGAAAAAGATCCAGTCATAACACGCCTCCTCAAGACGAAATGGTAACAAAAAAAGCTTCGAATCGGATTCGAACCGACGACCCCTTCATTACGAGTGAAGTGCTCTACCAGCTGAGCTATCGAAGCAATCGAATGTTATTATATAGAACTTTCGATGACATTGCAAATATTTTTTTCAGAATCGATGGCAACTGTCGATGGAACAAGTCGATGGCACATGTCGATGGCACAAGTCATGGCACCCAAAATGGAATGACATGAAGTCCAGATCTATGCAAAATTGTTTTTTGCTTTACTACCTGCAGCATCGGAAATGTATCCAAAGCACCGATACCTATTGGAATTCGATATTTGAAAAAATTTCAAAATGATGCGTGTTCTGTGCCCAGAAATGCCTCCTAATAAGCCTTCATATTCGATATAGAAAATCTTTTCATTTTCATGCTATAAAACTGCGTAAAAAACACGCATAATTCTCAAAAGATTTCATATATCGAATATTTGACTCGAAATCAGGCCTGCTGCACACAAGAAATACGCATGATTTTGAAAAGATTTCATATATCGAATATTTGTCCCGAAATCAGGCCTGCTGCCCACAAGAAATACGCATGATTTTGAAAAGTTTTCATATATCGAAATGTCTCACTTCCACTTGACAGCCTCTGGCAAATGGTGCTTTAATAACAAATAATTTCATACGTCAACAAATCAAACCGTTGAAGTGGAGATAAAACGAAAGGGGCACTCACAGAGAGTCCGGGAGGCTGAGAGCCGGACAGAACGCTGATTCGTAAATGGACCACTGAGGGCAGGGTGAACGCCGAAGAAGAGATCGTATCTAAAGATCGTATCTGATCAACAGATCATTTCTTCCAATCACAGGCAAGTAGCTTCTGACGTAAGGCATACGTTAGTTGCCGGAGATATGTTGGTATCTCATGAGTGTGTGGAGACACAAAGCAAGGTGGCACCACGGGTATCAGACCAATGATATAATAGCTAATAGCTCTGATATTGGAAGACCTGCCGGTCTTTTTGATATCGGCTCTATAGCTCTATATCTATAAGATCGAACAGACCCGCCCTTGGCAGAATCAATCTGAACAATCAGATTCTTTCTGTCAGGGGCGGTTTTTTTGTATTTCAAAACAAAAGAAAGGAGACAACATGAAGCAGACATCTTACGAAGAGGTCAAGAAAATCGCAGCCTCCGGAGATTACAAACGGATCCCCGTGACAAGGGAGATTCTTTCGGACATTCGAACGCCGGTGGAGACTCTTCGGGCCCTTTTGAATGTCACAAGCCACTGCTTTCTCTTGGAGAGCGTTGAGGACAGCCGACAGATGGGGCGTTATACTTTCCTGGGCTATGACCCTACGATGGAGATCTCATGCAAGGATCACCTGTTGACCATCAAGGCGGGCGGAACCATTCAAATGAAGGTGGACCATCCCGGTCCCTACATCCAGAAGATCATTCAGGACAATCGCTCTCCCCGCCTGCCGGGCCTTCCGAGCCTGACCGGCGGCCTGGTCGGCTACTTCTCCTACGACTACATCCAATATGGGGAGCCAGCTCTCAAGCTTTCTGCAAAGGATGAGAACAAATTCTGCGATGTCAATCTCATGCTGTTTGATAAGTTGATCTGCTATGACAATTATCGGCAGAAGATCCTTTTGATCGTCAATATTTTGACGGAGGACATGGAAACCGCCTACCAGAAGGCCCTTCTGGATCTCAATGTCATGGAGGAGATCATCCGAAAGGGGAAACCGAAGCAGATTCAGAAAGGCCATCTTCTGGAGCCCTTGAAGCCCAAGCTTTCCCTGGAAGAATTTACAGAGAAAGTCGAGAAGATCAAGTATCACATTCATGAAGGGGATATCTTCCAGCTGGTTTTCTCCAATCCCATGGAAGCCCGCTACGAGGGCAGCCTCCTCGACACTTATCGCGTACTTCGAACCACAAACCCTTCGCCCTATATGTTCTACTTCTCCGGCGATGATGTGGAGATCGCCGGAAGTTCCCCGGAAACCCTGGTCAAGGTCTCTAACGGCGAGATCCGAACCTTTCCTCTGGCCGGAACAAGACCGCGCGGACGGGATGAAAAGGAAGACCAGAAGCTTGAAAAGGAGCTTTTGTCAGATGAAAAAGAGCGGGCCGAGCACAACATGCTGGTGGATCTGGGCAGAAATGACCTGGGACGTCTCTGCAAGTTCGGAAGTGTTCAGGTCGAGAAATATATGGCGATCGAAAAATATTCTCACGTCATGCACATCGGCTCCGAAGTAAAAGGGATCCTTCGGGAGGATAAAAAGCCGATCGATGCGATCGATTCCGTGCTTCCGGCTGGGACCTTGTCCGGGGCGCCGAAGTTTCGAGCCATGGAATTAATCAACGAACTGGAAAATGACCGGAGAGGAATCTACGGCGGTGCCATCGGTTATGTAGACTTCACCGGAAACCTGGATGTCTGCATTGCCATCCGGCTGGCCTATAAGAGAAATGGCAAGGTCTTTGTTCGATCCGGAGCTGGAATCGTAGCAGACAGCATTGCAAAAAATGAGTACAAGGAATGCCAGAACAAGGCAAAAGCAGTCGTTGAAGCCATTCAGAAAGCGGAGGAAGAAGAATGATTCTCTTGATTGATAATTATGACAGTTTTTCCTATAACCTCTATCAATTGATCGGTTCTCTGGATCCGGACATCACTGTCATTCGAAATGACGAGAAAAGCATTCCGGCGATCCGGGAAATGAAGCCCGACTGCATCATTTTATCTCCCGGTCCCGGAAAGCCTTCCGATGCAGGTGTCTGTGAAGATGTGGTCCGAAAACTCGGTGGCCAGATCCCCATTTTGGGCGTCTGCCTGGGCCATCAGGCCATCTGCGAAGCAGAGGGCGCGACCATTTCTTATGCCAAAGAGTTAATGCACGGGAAACAGTCGAAAGTCAAACTGGACCTGTCGTCTCCAATCTTCACCGGCCTGCCCGAAGAAGTTACGGTAGGGCGTTACCATTCCCTGGCCGTTATGGAAAAGACCCTGCCGGCCAGATTGAAAGTAATCGCACGGGCAGATGATGGCGAGGTCATGGCTGCAGCCAATGAAAAGAAGATGTTATACGGCCTTCAATTTCATCCGGAGTCGATCATGACAGAGGAAGGGCAAAGGATGCTGGAGAATTTCTTGAAGATTGCGGATCTGGGGGAGAGGTAATAGGAGGAAAGCAAAGTATCTTGAGGCAGTTTACCTACCGATTACAATAAAAATACGGCTCCCACGGGGAGTCGTATTTTTATCATTAATTATGTACAAACCGGAATTTCCTGACTGTCTCTTTTTTACCAATCAGCGGAATAAGCACTGACCGCAATCTCATCATATTCCGGCACACTGCTGAACATGGAATATTGAAAAGGCGCTTTGCCGCCCTTGGGAAGATTCTCAATATAGGTCATACCGCCACCGACCGGTTTTCCACCCTTTTTGAAAACAATATAAACTACAACATTAGATGCATCCTTATCACTGTTGTTTGTGATCTCACCTGTGACGCTCGGTGAAAACTCATCATTGACGAAATTGACATTATCAGCAGCAAAATCCTTATCACTAACCTTATGAGAAGCCAGAGCCGAATCATATTCAGATCCGGAAACCGCGAATTCCATCGTTGCATCTGTATGCCCTTTACAGTCTACTGTATCGCCGGACATATAGATTGTCGTACCGGGCGCGATGGAAGGAATGTACTGATCCTCTGTACCCAGAACACTTCCGTCGGGTGCCTTTACAGTTGTCGTAAGCTTCCAGAATGAAGGAACGCTTTTCGTATTCGGATTCTGCAAAGCGACCGCATATGTCGCATAGACCTGCCCTATGGAATCTGCAGGCAGAATGGTGTAGCCACTGTCCGCTATTACAAGCGGCTTCTTTTCCTGTGACTTTTGATCAGACGATTCTGTTTTAGCATCACCTGTCGTTGTCCGTTTGACTTCCGTGGAAGTCCCGCATGATACTGCCATCACAGCAAAAGTCAATATAGTGACTGCAATGGCTGCTTTCTTTCTCATTTTCATAATCACTACCTCACTAAAAAACAGCAGTGAAAAATTTCTTAACCGCTTTTACTCTTCTGGTTTTGCTTCATCAGCATTATTTTTCTTTTTTCCAGTAATAATAGATACAACAGCAAGAACTGCATTAATCAAACACCAGCCTGACCATATTGCAAGGTCTGAGTAACTACCATAATTTGCAAAGCCAGTTAAAGCTGCAATGCCAAACAAAATAATAAGTGCAATATTTCCACCTTTACCTTGTGACTTTCTTGTTGCAACAGATACTATACCTCCTGCTAACATGAATACTGCAACGATAATTCCCGCTGAGCCTGATACTTCACCATTTTCCTCTATTGCATTAGATAGACCTGCAGCACATGACTGAAAAACTACTATAGCAAAAAAAATCATTGATAAAATACCTGAAACCAATTCCCATACTTTCATCTCGTTCTCCTCTCATACTTTCTCATTTTCATAATCACTGCCTCACTAAAAAAACAGCAGTAAGAAATTTCCTTACCGCTGTTATGATAAATATTTCAAACTGTAATTTGGTGTGCTGAAAGCACACATGGATGCGTTTGGTACATTCCGCGTCATTTCGTCCCAATCTGCAAGACGAAAGAAACGGCTGACGCGAATGTCAGGAGAAGAATAGACAAAATAATGATCCACATAATTCTGAATAACCAGCGGAAAAGCGGTTTTTGATTTTGAACGCCCGGCAGTACCCGTACGACCGGACCCCAGAGAAAGCTGACATCAATGGTCAATAAAGCAATCATCAAAAATAAGATCCGCCAGAAGCAGAGTTCGGCCTTTCCTGAAACATTGTCAATTTTCAAAGTAAAGGAAAAAACGATAAGAAGTGCGTAGATATCGACCGCCACAAACATCTTCCATGGTTTCCCCGTTCGAAAGCCCGGCAGCGGACCGAATGGTTTTCCGCCTTCAGATGGCTTCTCCTTGCCAGAATCATATTTTGGTCTGCCTTTGCTCCTGTCAGTCCGGATATCCTGCTCAAACTCCGATTCAGGTCTGTACTTTTCCTTTAAGAGTCCTTCTTCGAAAAGATTTGTAAAGACAGCCGTCTCCATCTCTTCGACATTCTGAAAGCGGTCCTTCGGATCAATGCGTGTTGCCTTTTCGATCACTTTCTGCAGACTGATTGCCTCCGGAAAAAGTTCCTGTAGAAGTTTTCCCAGGGCGTAGATATCCGTCCTTGCGTCGGATTGAGCAAAACCGTACTGCTCAGGTGCCGCAATCCCGTCCGTGCCTATAAGAATGGTGTCTCTGTTTGCCTCAGGCCGATAGCACTTTGCCGCGCCGAAATCTATAAGCCTTGCCTGACCCCGATCGTCAATGAGGATATTCTCTGATTTAACATCCCTATGAATGATCGCCGGATCTGCCTTGTGTAAAAATGAAAGACCTCTGCATAGATCGGAAAACCAGACGCTTCTGCTATCAATCGAAGGCAGTTCCTTCGAAAGAATATCATGAAGAGTCTGCCCGTTTATATACTCCTCCGAAACAATAACACAACCTTCCTTCTGTCTGAAACAGTCATAGATAATAGGAAAAATGGGATTGCGGTGTTCCATCAGATAATGATAGACATCATATTGCCCCTCTTCTCTCGCAATAATAAGACAAAGCCTGTGATGGGTCATATTGATCGCAATTTCTCCATCAGCAGCGTCATCATGATATAATATTTGATAGTCGTTAAGTTGATGTGGCAAAATAAATGATTTGCCATTATTATCAGTACCCATAGAACTCATAAAATCTCCATGCCATCGGAACTCTTTGACAGAAAGGATCAGCAATGCCGCGCAAAACCAAGCTTCTGGCAAACACTTTAAAAGCTGCCAAAAATCAACACGATCTCAGACGGTATCTGGACGATCTGGATCAGGATGAAAGCTGGATCGGATTCCGGGATTATTTTTTCTCCATTTCCAAAGTCCGTGAGCAGAAGGTTGCAGATATAATCGTACATTCAGGTCTGGATCGGACATATGCTTATCAGATTCTGAACGGTCGCCGTCAAAATCCGGGAAAAGACAAGATTATCCGACTATGCCTTGCAGCCGGCCTTGATCTGGAAGAAACCCAGAGAGCTCTCAAAGTGAGCGGCATGCCTATCCTCTACCCCAGAGACAAAAAGGATGCAACTGTGATCTTTGCGATTGAACACGGTCTGTCGGTCATCAGCACCAACGAACTGCTCTATCAGAATGGGCTGGAAGTGCTTAATTGATTCATGATTTAAAGCACATTTCACATATCTATTGCTCATTATACTATAGTATTTGTTGATGTTCCAAAAATGGTTTAAGTCCTGCGGATAGAGCCCGTATATTGATGTAAACTCAATAATCAAGAAGAGCCTGGGGCAGATTCTTTCGATTCTCTTTATTTTCTTTCGAAAAAATTCAGAATCTCTTTCTTGCGATTTCTCTTTGTCCCTGTTACAGTTTTCTTACAGGCAGCGGGCCAGGAAAGGCCATATATGAATAACAAAACAGATCTCAGCTATCCGGAATTTAAAGAAGCGGTCCTCTCGGATCTGATGCTGCGTTTTCCCGATGGAGCAATTGAAGTCCGGGAAGTTATAAAGAATAATGATACCTGCTTGGACGGCATTTTTCTGACCCGTCCCGGAAAATCCATTACTCCTCAGGTCTATCTCCAGTATTTTTATCAAGAATACCGGAATCAGGAAATGGAATTCAATGCGGTCATAGATGAGATTGCTGCCGTCTTAAGCAGAGATATTCCAGATCCAAAAGTCGATCCGAACCTTCTTACCAACTATTCCGAGATCGAAGGACGAATCATCTACGATCTCGTGAACTTACCGCGAAACAAGGCTTTCCTTGCTGACTTACCCTATATTTCTTATATGGATCTGGCCATCATCTTCCGGATCCTGATCAATGCGGATGAAAACGGGCGGTCCAGCATCCTGATTCATCAGTCTCATCTCAAAGAATGGGGTGTTACGAAAGAAGAGCTCTTACAGGCAGCGAGAAAAAATACACCCGTCCTTCTCCCGGCTTCCATTGAGTCGATTACCGATGTCCTTGGCGATTTAATGCCGAACGGATTCGAACAGCCAAAAGATTATACCCCCATCTATGTGCTCTCGAATCAGTCCCGGCTAAATGGGGCTTCTTGTATGCTCTATCCGCATCTTCTGGAGAATTTCTCGAGGAAAATGGGAACGGACTTCTATATCATTCCTTCCAGTATCCATGAGATCCTCTTGATCCCATCCGACATAGACGGCGGGACAGAGGAACTGAATGCCATGGTCCGGGAAGTCAATCACAATGAACTCTCGGAAGATGAGATCCTATCCGAGCATGTCTATTACTTCTCCAGTCAGAAGAATGCTGTGTCGGCAGGATAAAAGGCAGACCAGAGCTTAGAATGCTGTATCGGCAGGATAAAAGGCAGACCAGAGCTTATCAAGCCAATCGAATTTAATGCCACGAGGCAAGTTTCAAAGGCAAAAAATCCCCTGCTTTTCAAAGCAGGGGATTTGTCATAAGCCTGGACACCGTATTCCTTAGAAGTACCATACCAGGCACTATTTTCCATAACTGTATCTTACCTGGCACCAGTTTTCCATAACTATACCTTAGCTGGCACCATTTTCCTTCTTATACTGTTCCTGAAGTTCCCGGGCTGTACGGGCTGCGGCATTCTCGATCTCTTCTTTACTGTAGACCAGAGTCGGATCCTTCTCGAGCCGGTTGCCATCTTTATCGACCGTAACATCTTCCGGCAGGTTTCCATTTTCATCCATATGAGAAACGGCATTTTCCAGGGAGCCGTAATTCTCCTTCATCTGGTCTGCCTTTTGTTTCAGATAGGTCATGTATTGCTGGAAAACATTGATGGTTTTGTCATCATAACAGGAGAAGACAACCATCATGCCATAGTCCTTATTATCATCCAGCCATTTGGAAACAGAATTTACCGCAATGGGAACTGCCGCCTCCAGAGGGAAGGAGGAGAGGCCGGTCGAGATCGCCGGGAAAGCGATGGAATGAATGTCATACTTCTTGGCCAGTTCCAGGCAGTTGATATAACAAGCCTTTAGAGCATTTCCATCTTCTTCCTTCACATCCGCCATCTCTGTTCCGGGCTCCACCGTCGGTCCGACCGTATGGATGATATAGTGGCTGGGAAGATCAAATGCCGGTGTGATCTTCGCCTCGGAGATCTTACAACTGCCCAGCTGATCCAGTGCATCATCGATCGCTTCGCCGGCCGCCATATAGATGGCATGGTCCTCTCCGCCGCCATCATTAAATAATGGATCTGCCGAGTTAACGATACAACTGATATGAAGTTTTGTGATATCACCCTGATTAAATAAGATTCCGGCCCGTTTCAGATTCATCTCATGATCCGAATCCAGAATGGCCTGAACTGCATTCTTTTCAATTCCGAAAGCATTGGTGAAAGGGTCAATCACAAGTCCTTTCAGATCCGGCATACCAAGAAGTCGATGGAAAACAGTCTTTATAGGCATGGCAATGACCGGCTGAGGCTTCCCGAATTTTTCTTCCGCCGGCCGTAAGGCTTCGGGTTCCGTAAAGACCGGAAGCATCTTATCTCCATTGGGATTTTCCAGAAGACGAAAGAAGATGGATCTCTCCTGATTCTCTTTGTTTTGCTGCACATCTACCGGCACCAGAAAGTCTGATCCTTCATGGCACTGCTTCAATAACACCGTAAGAGCCATGTTCCAATTTTCCTTGGTATGGTTCTTATTATCTGCTGCTGTAGCATCCCGGATGATCTTGTTACTTAAAAACTTGTCTTGCTCTTTCATTTCCTTGGTCCTCTTCCTGTTCGCCCTTTCTCATTCGCCCTTCTTTTGCCGGCCTCTTCTTAGTCCTCTTCCGCTTTCAATAATTCAAACGTACTTTTCTGATAGCGGATCAGTCCGTCTCTTTTCATCTTACTAAGCTCAGCAGAGAGAGCACTCCGGTCTACCGACAGATAATCCGCCAGCTGCTGACGATTAAAGGGGATTTCAAAAATACTTTTTCCGGCTTTCTGCCGCATCTCCGACAGATAGCTCAGGATCTTCTCTCTGGTTGTTCTCTTACTCAGATGGCGGAGTTTCCCGGTCAGTCTCCGGTTCTTCCCTGCCATGATAACAAAAAGATTCTGAATCAGCGTATTGTGATAACTGCAGGATCTGTTGCAGACCGTCAGAAGGTCATGGCTGTCCATGAACAACACTTCCGTATCCTCTGCCGCTATAATATAGTTCAATAAAGGTTCCTTCGGTGATGCAGCATAGGCTTCTCCGAAAATATCCGGAGCCTCGATCCTCTGCATAATACTGCGGTTTCCCCAGTAATCTTCACTCTCTACAATGATTGATCCGCTTAAAAGCAAGGCAAATTCCGTCAGACTCTCGCCTTCATCAAAAATGGTCTCGCCTTTCTTAAACTTTTTCTTCTTCGCCTGAAGGCAGCCCATCATGGTCTGGATCTCCTCTGGCTTTACACCGGTAAATAGAGGAGAAGCTGCGGCTTCCATTAATTCTTCTTCTGTCATGGTTTTTGTCTTTTCCTTCGTTTTTCTTTGGTCTTCTCTGCCAGATCCAGCATCTCGGCCGCATTCTGCCGAACCGTGTCCGTGATCTCACTTCCACCCAGCATTCGAGAGAGTTCATTGACTTCCTCTGCCTGATTCAGGATCCGGATCGATGACATGGTCCGATCCTTCTCTACTTTTTTCTCCACCAGAAAATGCCGGTCTGCAAAGGATGCGATCTGTGGCAGGTGTGTGATGCAGATGACCTGGTGTCTGATGGCTAATTCCGCCAGTTTCTCCGAAACCTTCTGGGCTGTGCGGCCGGAGATCCCGGTATCAATCTCATCGAAGATCAGACTGTCAATATGGTCTTCTTCTGCAAGAACCGTCTTAATGGCCAGCATAATTCTGGACAGCTCACCGCCGGAAGCCGTGTCTTTCAAGGGCCTCAGGGGTTCACCCGGATTCATGGAAATATAGAACTCACAGTCATCCTGTCCATTTGCCGACCAATCCTTGGCCTGAAATCTCATGGTAAAACGAGAGTCCAGAAAATTCAAGTCCTTCAAAGCTTCGGTCACCTGAATGGTCAGCTCTTCGGCCGCCTTCTTTCTTGCCTCGGTCAAGCGGTCACAAGCTCTTTTTAGTGTCGATTGGGCTTTTTCAAAGCGCCTGGTCAGTCGAGACAAATAAGCATCGTAATCCGAAAGCTCTTCCATACGCTTCTTCTTTTCTTCCAAAGCATCCTGGATGGCCTCGATGGTATTTCCATAAAGCATCTTCAAGTGATTGACGAGGTCCAGCCTCTCTTCGGACTCCCGGAAGTCCTCCGGATCAAATTCCATGGCTTCCTCATAATCCAGGAGATCCCGGCTAAAATCAGAAAGCAGACTGTCGATGTCGCTAAGGCTTGACTGCAAGCTCATAAGACCTTCCGGATCATAGGAGACCAAAGCATTCAATTCCCCAAGTGCCTGTCCGACCAGATCCGAAGCTGCCCGGTCTTCCGTCACTAAGCTTTCTGCCCGATGAAGTCCCTCGGCAATTTTTTCACTGTTCTTCATCCGCCGGTAATGATCTTCGAGCTTATGATCTTCCCCTGGTCTTAAATTTGCTTCCTCGATCTCCCGAATCTCATGCTCCAGGAAAGATGCCTCCCGAACCCGGTCCGATTCATCCATTTTGGCATGTTCCAGCGCAACAGAGGCCTCCTGATAATCCCGATAAGCACTTGTGACAGAATCGAGAAGATCGTGATGATCCTCTTGCACCGTAGATGCATATTCGTCCAGCAGAGCCAGCTGTTTCTTCTTATTCTGCAAAGACTCATGTTCATGCTGACCATAGATATCCAGAAGCAGGTTTCCTACCTTCGTCAATTTGACAGAAGGTACGGTCTCTCCATTGATCTTGGCGACCGTCCGATTGCCATTCATTTTCCTGCTCAGGATGACCTGCCCGTCATAGGGTTCCACCTCCATGGCCCGAAGCCTCTCCACCTCCTTCGGATCTTCCACGGAAAAGACGGCCTCTGCCATCGCAGGTTTTGATGGATCTCTCACCATGTCATGGTCTGCCTTTCCTCCCAGAGAAAGGCCGAGTGCCCCAAGAAGAATCGACTTTCCGGCGCCGGTCTCACCGGTCAGAATATTAAGACCGGATCCGAATTCGATCTCCTCATGCGTGATCAAGGCCAGATTGTCAACGGTAAGACTCAGTAACATACTTCTCCTTCCACTCTCTTCTCCCCCTCTTTTTCCCCTTATTTCTCTTCCAGTACTTTGGACAGCCGGTTCATGACGACCGCCGTATCCTCCAGAGAGCGGATGGCGCAAAGAATGGTATCATCCCCGGCGACAGATCCTACAATTTCCGGAAAATCCAACTTATCCAGGGCAGCTGCCACGGCCATTGCCATGCCGGATGCTGTCCGGATAACCAGAATATTCTGGGCATTATCCATAGACAGATAGCCTTCTTTTAAAATATGGATGTACTTCTCAGTCAGATTTTCTTCCGTTTCCTGATATGCGACATAACGAAGCCTTCCATCAGACAAAGCAACCTTTGTAAGTTTCATCTCCCGAATGTCTCTGGAAACCGTTGCCTGGGTCGTCTTAATACCGGCCTTTTCCAGCTCATCTGCCAGTTCCTCCTGCGTTCCGATCTCCTTTTTTATGATCAGATCCAGAATTTTGTTTTGCCTTTCGATCTTTGATATGGACATTGTTCTCTCCTGTTGTAGCTGCATCCCCTGTTGAGTTTTCAATGCGTTCCCTTATTTATCCATAGATAAAAGAACGCTATAGATAAAAGAACGGACAAGGGCCCGATCTTTTAACTTTCTCTTAATTTCACGGAGATTCTCTCCAGAAAGTTCATCTGGCTCAGACGGATCATTCGAGTGACCCGGTCTGATTTCTTGATCAAGACCCTGTCACCCCGCTTCATCTGCATGCGATGAAAGCCGTCAAAAGCAACGGTTGCCGTCTCATTGACATCATCATGCCGGACACCAAGTTCCACGATCAGCTCGTCCTCCGCATCTATGACGATGGCCCTGGAATTCAAGGTATGTGGATTCAGTGGATTTAAAAGAATGACTCTGGTCTTGGGATCGACGATCGGTCCGTTGGCCGAGAGGTTATAGGCAGTGGATCCGGTCGGTGTCGACAGGATCATGCCGTCACAATTATAAGAATAAAGCAGATTTCCATTAATATAAACCGTAAGATTGATCAAATTCAAGCCATCTGCCGCTGTGATAACAATATCGTTCAACGCTTCATGTCTGGTCGGCCTGTCACCGGTCATCCGGCCTTCCAGCATCATCCGGTCTTCGATCTCATAGGAGTCCGCCATCAGGCGATCGATGGCCTCCGGCACCTCTGAATCCGCCAGCTCACAGAGATAGCCAAGGTGCCCCCGATTGATGCCAATCAGGGGATATTCCCGGTCTCCGATACTCTGTGCTGCCCGGACCATGGTTCCGTCTCCGCCGACAGAAATGACACATTCGGTATCTTTGGGGAAAGGAAGATCCAGAGGCTGCCTGCCCGCCGTATCCTCGATATAGAGGCAATGGGAAGCTGTTCCGCCTTTGCTTCGGATCTGTTCCTCCATTTCGCGAATCAAACCGGCATTCCGTTCATTCATATTCCTTGTGACAATAAAGAAATGTTTCATGCCAACCTCTCATGGGCCAGTTTTACAATGGATTCAATGTCTTCCTGTGAAATGGAAACCGGGGCCGGGTCTACATTTCCCTCTGCCTTACTTTCCGTCCGTTTCAGGTAGATCAGATATTCAATATTTCCTTCCGGGCCTTTGATGGGAGAATGATCCAGGCCACAGACATGATAGCCGTTTGCCTCTGCAAAATCAGCGATCTCCCGGATGACATCCATATGGACCTTGGGGTCCCGGACCACGCCCTTCTTTCCGACCCTTTCCCGGCCGGCTTCGAATTGCGGCTTGATCAGGCAGACCATCTCGGCATCCGGCGAAAGAAGGGCATGAACAGGCACCAGAATCTTCGTCAGGGAGATAAAGGAGACATCACAGGAAGCAAAGTCGATCCTCTCCCCGATGTCTTCCGGCTTGACATAACGGATGTTGGTTTTCTCCATACAGACGACTCTCTCATCCTGACGGAGTTTCCAGGCGAACTGACCATAGCCGACATCGATGGAATAGACCTTTTTGGCGCCATTCTGCAGCATGCAGTCCGTAAAACCGCCGGTCGAAGCACCGATGTCCATGCAAACCTTGTCTTTCAATACAATGGGGAAGGATTCCATGGCTCTTTCCAGCTTATATCCGCCCCGGCTGACATAGGGCATGACCTGACCCTTGACCTCGATCTCGGCCTCCGTATCAAATTTCATGCCGGCTTTATCTTCCCGGTTATTATCTACAAAGACATTTCCCTCCATGATCATGACCTTGGCCTTTTCACGGGATGGTGCCAGGCCACGGTTCACCAGAAGAATGTCCAGTCTTTCCTTCATACTTACTTTCCTGTCTTTGATTGCTCTTTGCTTTCGCTTACTATCGATTCTTTCACAATTTGTATTCCACAGATCTGCTCTGTGTCCCGGCTTTTGTGTCACACCGGTTTTTGATTTTCATTTTCCTTATTTCAGCTCCATCTCCTGGAGTTCCTTTCGGATCCGGTCTGCAATGGAAACCGGATCCAGGCCCAGAGCCTGCTTTAATTCCTTGACGCTGCCCTGCGGAATGAAGGCATCCGGAATCGAAATATTTAAGAAACGGCATTTCTTATGGGCAGACTCCAGAAGTTCTGCCACATGCATACCCATTCCGCCGCTTCGCACATTTTCTTCCATGGTCACGATCAAAGAAGACCGACCGGCTGCTTCCAAAATACAAGTCGTATCCAGAGGTGCTGCAAAACGGGCATTGACAATGGAAACATTGATTCCATAAAAGAGCAGATACTCCCGGACATAGACCGCCGTCTCCACCATACTGCCGATGGCAAAAAGAAGGACCCCGCCGGGCTCTCCCTGACAGATGATCTCGGCCTTTCCGATTTCTATAGGATCCCGTTTTTCTTCCAGGAGGGTGCAGGCCTTTCCCTTAGGATAACGGATGGCACAAGGCTGATCCAAAGTCAGGGCGAATTTCATCATATCCGAAAGTTCCCACTTATTCTTAGGGGCCATAAGGCAAAGGCCCGGTATGGTCGTAAGATAGGACAGATCGAAGATCCCCTGATGGGTCTCTCCGTCCGGTCCGACCAGGCCGGCACGATCAATGGCGAAAATGACCGGAAGCTTCTGCAGAGCGACATCATGAAGAATCTGGTCATAGGCTCTCTGCAAAAAGGTGGAATAAACAGCAAAGACCGGCCGTAAGCCCTCGGCAGCCATCGCTGCGCAAAAGGTCACGGCATGTTCCTCTGCAATACCCACATCGAAAAAACGGTCCGGGAAAAGGTTCTGAAACCGTTTCAAACCGGTGCCGTCTGCCATGGCTGCCGTCACAGCTACGACCTTGTCATTCCGCTCACCCAGCTTTCGCATGACGGTGGAAAAGACATCGGTATAACTGGCCTGATGCTTGGCATCTTTTGGGATTCCGGTTTCAATATCAAATGGTGCTGCCCCGTGGAAGCGGGAAGGATGCCTCTCCGCCGGTCCATAGCCCTTGCCCTTCTGGGTAATGACATGGACCAGAACCGGTCCCTGGACCTTCATGGCCCTCCGGAAGATTTCTGTCATGGCTTCGATATCGTGACCGTTCACCGGTCCCAGATACATGATGCCCATATTCTCAAAGGCCATGCCGGGGATCACGATCTGCTTCAGGCCGTTCTTGGTCTTCCGAATCTTCGCGACAAGCTTGGTCCCGTAGATCGGGATCCGCTCCAGGGATTGGGTTACATTTTCCTTCAGGTCCACATAACCGGCGCTGGTCCGAAGAGCCGCAAGGTCGTTGGACAAGCCGCCGACATTGGGCCCGATCGACATCTTGTTATCGTTTAATACAATGACAAAATTCCGCTTCAAAACCGCGGCATTGTTAATGGCTTCATAGGACATGCCGCCGGTCATGGCGCCGTCACCGATAACGGAGAAGACATGATAATTCTCCCCGGTCAGGCTCTCTGCATAAATATAACCCAGGCCGGCGGAAATAGAAGTTGAACTGTGGCCGGTATCGAAGGCATCGCAGTCGCTCTCCTCCCGTTTCGGGAAGCCGGACATACCGCCGAACTGACGGAGGCTGTCGAAGCCTTCTTTCCGACCGGTCAGGATCTTATGGGTATAGGATTGATGGCCGACATCCCAGATCAGTTTGTCATGGGGCAGATCCAAAACCAGATGAAGTGCCATCGTCAGTTCGACGGTACCCAGGTTACTGGCCAGATGTCCGCCGGTCTTTGAGATGTGTTCTATCAGGAAGGAACGGATCTCCCGGGCAAGCTGGGGCAACTCATCCTTTCGGACCAGCTTGATATCATTCGGCCCGTGAATTTGATCTAGTACCATACTTACTTCTCCCTGTGTACCAGGAACTCCAGAAGTTTCGTTAAGAAACGATTCTCATAAGGCAGAGCCAGGAGCGTTGTAATACCTTCATCCGAAAGCTTGTTGACTTCCTGCTTGGCCCGCTCCAGACCGACAAAGGACAGATAAGTGACTTTCTGATTCCTTACATCCTGACCAACCTCTTTACCAAGAGTTTCTTCATCGCCAATGGCATCCAGGACATCATCGCGGATCTGGAAAGCCAGGCCGATCTTTCTGGCAACCTCTTCTATGGTTTTCACATGCTTGTCATCTGCACCGGCAAGAACTGCGCCGATCATCATGGAGGCTTCGATCAATGCTGCGGTCTTCTTGGTATAGAGAAAATTCAAACGGTTCAGAGAAATGCCATTCTGATCACTTTCCTCGATATCTACGACCTGACCGCCGACCATACCGTTGGATCCTGCCTTATCGGCAAGAATTTTCAATGCCTTGATAATCCGGTCGGAATCCTCGGGCGCCCGGTCAAAAGCACGGAAAGCAACTTCAAAGCCGAAATTCAACAGTGCATCTCCGGCCAGAATGCCGAGAGCTTCTCCATACTTGGCATGAGTCGTCAGATTTCCCCGGCGAAGCTTGTCATTGTCCATAGCCGGAAGATCATCGTGGACCAGAGAATAGCTATGGATCATTTCAATGGCTGCCATAAAGGGTTCTATGGCCTCTGACCGGCCGCCGAACAATTTAAAAGTTTCCTCCATCAGGATGGGACGGAGACGTTTTCCGCCGACCAGGACGCTGTAGCGCATGGCATCATAGAGGTTTGCCTGATAGCCCTCTGCCTTGGGAAGTTCCCGAACCAGGATCCGATCCACTTCTGTTGCACGATAATCCAATTCCTTCTGAAAATCCATCTTACTCTTCCTCCTGATCCAATGGAGACAGACTGCCGTCCTCATTCAGCTTCTGAACCTTCTTCTCAACCCGGTCGATCTCGGCGTTGGCTAATTTCAATTCCCGAACGCCACGTTCATAGAGGCGGAAAGATTCTTCCAGAGGCAGGTTCCGATCTTCCAGTTTCTTTAATATGGAGTCCAGCTCCTGAAAGCGGTCTTCCAAAGTCGGCTCTGAGGACTTTCCTTCTGCATCTTCTTCTATTGAGCTGTCTTCTATCGGGTCGATCCCTTCCAGGTCTTCCCTCTCCAGATCTCTTGCTTCTTCCATCTTCATGCCTCTTCCTTTTCTCCCGTTTCTTCTATCCTTTTCAGATCTTCGATCTCTTCTGTCTTTGCAAGGATCCTGCCATCCTTCATTCTAAGATAGAATTCCTGCCCGACCTTAAGATCCCTGACCGAAGTAAAATGCTTTTTGTCCTTTGTCTCCGGATAGGCAAAACCTGCTTCCAGCCGCTTGACCGGGGATCTTCCTTCCAGGCCTTTGGCCAGTAGAGACAGGCGGTTTCTCTGATCCCGAAGCCGGTTTCCCATCAACTCACCCATCTTTTCATAGAGCAGGATCCTCTGCTTATCATTTCGGATCCGGATATCCATCCGTTCCAGGAGACGTTCTTCCGTATCCAAAAGATAGCGGCGGCGTTCATCCAAAAGCCGGTCGGGACTTCTGTGTCTTAAGAGTTCCGAGAATGCCTGCAGCCGTTCCCGCCTGCCATTCAAAGAGCCTGTCATAAAAAAATCCAGGCGATTTTTCCCTTCTTCCAGACGGTCCTCGATCGATTTGATATCTGATACTGCAAGCTCTGCGGCAGCCGATGGCGTCGGTGCCCTGAGATCTGCAACAAAATCTGCTATGGTAAAATCGATTTCATGCCCGACAGCCGAAATGATGGGCGTCTTTGCATTGAAGATCGCATAAGCAACTTCTTTTTCGTTAAAGGCCCAGAGATCTTCCAGGGAGCCTCCGCCCCGTCCGACGATCAGAAGATCCAGCCCCATCTCATCCAGGCGCTCGATCCCCCGGACGATGGATTCTGCCGCTCCTGCTCCCTGCACCTGTGCCGGGCAGAGAATGATCTGGACATAAGGGTTCCGCCTTTTAGAGATCTGAATGATATCCCGAATAGCAGCTCCGGTCGATGCGGTCACGACTCCGATCGTATGCGCATAGGCCGGGATCGGCTGCTTAAAACTCTGATCGAACATCCCCATTTCGGAAAGTTCTTTTTTCAGCTGTTCAAAGCGGAGGTAGAGATCACCCTGACCGGCCCTCTCAATCTTCTTGGCATAGATCTGGTACTGGCCGGATTTGGTATAGACACCGACCCGGCCATTGACTACGACTTTATCCCCGTTTTGCATGGGAAATGTAAGGCCGTTCCTTTTGTCACCTGCGAACATCACAGCAGAGATCGCAGAACGATTGTCTTTTAAAGTGAAGTAGACATGGCCGGAATAATGATATTTGAGATTCGAAACCTCTCCTTCCACCGACAGGCGCTGAAGATTCCCGTTGTCCTGTAAAAGATCTGCAATATATTCATTTACCTGACTGACTGTAACTGCCTTCATTCAAACTCCCAAGGATCCCTTTCCGGCAAAAACACGTAACCTGTACTGCTGTACTGAATCAATCGATCTCAGGCAATCACACGTGCCAGAACGCCGTTTATAAAGGCGGGAGAAGTTTCTTCTCCGTACTTCTTTGCAAGTTCTACGGCTTCGTTGATTGCAACGCCGGCCGGAAGCTTCTCATACTTCGCTTCGTATATGGCCAGACGGATCAGAGTCAGATCCACCTTTGCCATACGTTTGGTTGTCCAGCCTTCCGCGGAAGCATTGATTGCATCGTCGATCTCCGGGACATGCGACAATAAGGTCTTGCATTTCTCCTCGATATAGGCAGAATCTGCTCCATCCTCTATGGGCGGATCGATCTCCTGTAAGAAAAGGTTGATCTGCTCCGGCAGATCTTCTCCTGCATAGAAGTCTATCTGAAAAATTATTTTAAAAATCTCCTCGCGGATCTGTCTTCTTGTCATGGTTCGCTTCCTTCTTTGTCCGGCTTCTATGATTACCGGTTTCTATTACTGATTTTTCTGCATGCTGACCGTTGAGACCTTGACATCAACAGCCTTTACCGTAAGATCTGTCATGTCTTCCACCGTCGTCTTTACTTTTTCCTGTACCTGCCTGGATACGGTCAGAATGCTGTGTTCATAATCGGTCACAATGATCATCTGAATCGTCAGGCTGCCTTCTGCATCGGCAATGACACGAACCGCCTTGGAAACTTTCCCGGCGCCGGCCTTAATGATATTGCCGCGGGTCAGACCACCGTTTAAATAAGCAACGCCTTCCACATCTGTCGCTGCAAGAGCTGCAATATTTGCAATCACTTCTTCCGTAACGGTAACGCCTTCACGGATCGTATAAATCTTATCAGCCATCTTTTTCCCTCCGTCTGATTGTGAATCTGTGTAATTTCATATATGGATTCTATTATACCATAGCCCCCATGGCCTGGGCTTTAAATTTTAAAACCTGCTGATTCATGCCTGCCTGTTCATGCCTGCCTGTTCATGCCTGCTTATTCATGCCTGCCTGTTCCAGTGCCTTGTCAAAAGTCTTCCGGGTGGCCTTATAGATCAAGGATCCCAGTTTCTGATCATTGAAGGTCTTTACGATGGCAGAATAATAAGCATTCTTATCACCAGTGCTTTTGAATGCATGATAGATCTTGGTATAACTGCTGGGTGGCAGTTTAAAAGGCTTCACGGCAGCACGGATCTCCGCCTTCTGCTGGGACGTAAGAGGAGGAAGGGCAGTTTTCGGGGAATCTGCTTGCTTGACTGCCTTCTTTGCTGCCTTCTTTTTGTCTGTTGTCTGTGTTGCAAGCTGCCGGCTGCTATCGACCTGTTTCGTCTCTTCTGCCTTCTTCTCTTCCGGTTTTACAGGAGTCTGATTGGAAGTTCCCTGCTTCACTTCCTTCTTTGGTTCTGTCTTCTTTGTTTCTATCTTCTTTGTTGCTGTCTGCTTTGTTTCTATCTTCTTTGTTGCTGTCTTCTTTGGCTCTGTCTTCTTTGGCTCTGTCTTCTTTTGCTCTGTCTTCTTTTGCTCTGTCTTCAATGTTTCTGTCTTTTTGGCTGCCTTCTTCGGGTCAGCTTTTTTTACTGCAGGAACTTCCGCGATCTGTTCTCTCCTGCTAAAGCGTACTTCCCGCCCGGCAAAATCCTGGTGATTCCAGAAATCTACGACCGCATTGAAGCCGGTATCCTTCGATACGACAACAAATTCCGTCTGATTGGTCTGGGCAACCAGATAGCCGGATAGTGCTGAGAGCTGAAAATCCAGATAATTCTTGGCCGTCTTTGCAACATGAATATAGCGGAGATTTGCACCGGAATTCACCACTTTGATATGTAAATCCATGGGAATGGTCGATGCATTCTCGCTGTAAAAAAGGATCACTTCATCCTTATTTGTCAGCTTATCTATGCCTTCCCATCCGGCATAATGCACGTTTTCATAATCAATTAAATATACACTCATACATTTGTCCTGTTCCTTTGATATAACAAGACCCGGTAGGCAAGAATCGCAGAAACGGTTTTGGAATCCTGGATCTTCCCCTGGCCAATCTGATCGATCAGATCATCCAGATCCCACTCTTCCAGCCGGATCACTTCCGACTCATCCAGTTTCTGTTCCTTCTTCACCTTTAAACCCTCTGCCAGATATACATCGATAAATTCATTGCAGAAGGCAACCGTAGTCTTTAACGATAGTAGTTTTTCGAGACCCTCACAGCGATATCCGGTCTCTTCTTCCAATTCTCTTTGTGCTGTAACTTTGGTATCTTCCTCCAGGGAATCTCTGGATCCTGCAGGAATCTCCAAAGTCCAGCGATCCAGTGCCGGCCGGTATTGCCGGACCATAATCAGTTTCCCGTCTTCTTTTACTGCCAGGACCGCTGCTGCTCCCATGCGATGGGAAACAAAGTCCCAGGTCTCATGACCTCCGTCCGGGAGAAGCATCTGATCCTCATAGATATCTAAAATAGATCCTCTATGGATTAATTTACGGTCTACCCGTACGACATGCTTATCTTTTAAATAGTCTTCCATGCTGTTTCGATTCTGCCTTCCTTCGCCTGATACACAGCCCGCTGATCGAAAAGAGAAAAGAGGCAGCCCGCAATAATGCCAGCTGCCTCTTTTTCATTTTCTGTTTGCTGCTGCCTGATATGAACGATAGAACTGCTTTCTACCGACTTTAAATTTCATTGGATGGAATCACTTTGCGTAATCAGTCACTCGAGATTCACGAATTACATTGACCTTGATCTGGCCCGGATACTTCATTTCTGCCTCGATCTTCTTAGCAACATCTCTTGCAAGAAGCACCATGCCGGCATCGTCGATCTGATCCGGAATCACCATGATCCTGACTTCACGGCCTGCCTGGATGGCATAAGATTTCTCAACACCCTTAAAGCTGTTGGTAATCTCCTCCAGCTGAGTCAGACGCTGAGTATAGGCTTCCATGGTCTCACGGCGAGCACCCGGACGAGCGGCACTGATGGTATCTGCAGCCTGTACAAGACATGCG
This sequence comes from Lachnospiraceae bacterium, assembly GCA_029100405.1. GTDB lineage: Bacteria > Bacillota > Clostridia > Lachnospirales > Lachnospiraceae > Lachnocurva. The sequence goes on from JAQXPG010000014.1 coordinate 28,195, forward strand.
ATCAGGCTTTCCGGTTCTACATCTCCGTGATGGGATGCGATCGCATTGACAATGACCGGATCCTCTTTATACTTCTTGGCAATTTCAACGCCGAGCTGTACATGGGATCCTTCTCTTTCCCGATCTACTGCCTTACCGATATCATGAAGCAGACCGGCACGTTTTGCCATACGGACATCGACACCAACTTCTACTGCTAAAAGGCCGCAGAGTTCTGCAACTTCGATCGAATGCTTTAAGCCATTCTGACCATAACTGGTCCGGAATTTCATTCTTCCGAGTAATTTGATCAGTTCCGGATGCAAGCCATGAACACCGGCTTCCAAAGCAGCCTCTTCACCGGCCTCCCGGATCGTATTATCCACTTCTTTCTTGGCCTGATTTACCATTTCCTCAATTCTGCTGGGATGAATCCGTCCATCCACGATCAGCTTCTCCAGGGCGACCCTTGCGATCTCCCGGCGAACCGGATCAAAAGCAGACAGGACAACGGCTTCCGGCGTATCATCAATGATCAATTCTACTCCGGTCAAGGTCTCCAGGGTACGAATATTTCTTCCCTCTCGTCCGATAATTCTTCCCTTCATATCATCATTTGGAAGCTGGACCACTGAGATCGTAGCCTCTGCCACATGATCTGCCGAACATTTCTGAATGGCAGTGACAAGAATATCTTTTGCCTTCTTATTGGCATCTTCCTTCGCAGCTGCCAGGGTTTCCTTCACAAGCTTAGCTGCATCCAGATGAACATCTGCTTCCAAAGAGTCTAAGAGTGTTTTCTTTGCCTGGTCTCTGGTCAAACCCGAAATTCTCTCGAGCTCCTGTATTCTCTTTTGATGAAGCTTATCCAAATCAGATTGTCTCTTTCGAAGATCTTCCTCTCTTCTGTTAAGAGCCTGTTCCTTCTGAGCGCAAGATTCCAGCTTCCGGTCCAAATTTTCTTCCTTCTGCTGCACCCGTCTCTCATTCTTGGAAATCTCGGAACGTCTTTCTGAGATCTCCTTTTCCAGATCATTTCTGGTCTTCAGATTCTCTTCCTTGGCTTCCAGTAATGCTTCACGCTTCTTGGCATTTCCTTCTTCTATCGCATCATCAACGATTTTCCTGGCCTTCTTCTCAGCACTGTCCATCTTTTCTGCATCATCTTTTGCATGCTGCATGTCCGATAATCTTTTGCCAATGAAGAATGCCACTGCAAAACATGCGATAGCAACAACAATCGTAATTACTACCTCCACAGGAGCACCTCCTCTATTCAATTGTCTATGTACGGTTAACTGTATTGAAAACTTGAAAAAATATATGAAATATTATTCAACTTACAACAGTTTTATTGTACATATTCACAGAATTAAAGTCAATGCCGGTGCATAGGCTCATTGAAAGTTTTCCTCTTGAAAACGATGTATGACATCCAGGATATCCCCTGTCTCAAAGCCTCGGGAAGCCAGAAATCGACAGGCCCTGGCCTCCTCTTTCCTGCAGATCCTGCCATCCGGATCAATCAGATCATAATGCTTTTGCTGCAGAAGTTTTCGGATCTGATCTTTCGGATCTGTCTGATTCTCTTCTTCCATGGCCAGACGAATGATCTCATCGGAGATTCCTTTCTTCTTCAGATCCTGATTCAGGCGTCTTCTGCTCTTTGCCTCCTGATGATAGCGGATGTAATTTCTCGCATAACGCTCGTCATCAATGTAATGAAAAGATTCGACGTAGGATATGGCATTTTCGATTGCTTCCGGCAGATATCCGGCTTCCTTCAGGCGGTTGGAAAGCTCCGCCATACTTCGGTCCATTTGTTCCAGAAGATGCATGGCCTTTTTTCTCGCCCGCGGGATCATGATCTCCTGTAAGATCTTTTGATAGATATCCCGGCTTAACTCCTGTCCTTCTTTCAAATCATAGTGATAGATCTCTTTCCGATAGAGAATGAAGCCGGTTCCATCGTCAAGACAGATCCGGCTTCTTTGTTTTGAATTCGGACAGGGAAGAATCTCCCTGATGATCATCATTCTTCTTTCTCTTCTTTCAAGGGATCGCTGTCCGTATCTGTATCATCCGGCAGAAGGTCTGCATCCATTCCATAATGTGCTCTGACCTGATTCTCGATCTCCATGCAAACAGCAGGGTTCTGATGGAGATAGTCCTTGGCATTCTCACGTCCCTGACCGATCTTCTCTCCCTTGTATGCGTACCAGGCACCGGACTTATTGACGATATCCAGGTTGGCAGCAATATCCAGGATATCACCCTCCTTAGAAATGCCCTTTCCGAACATGATATCGAATTCCGCCTGTTTGAAAGGCGGCGCGATCTTATTCTTCACCACTTTGACACGGGTACGGTTGCCGATGATATCGCCGCCCTGCTTAATGGATTCGATTCGGCGGACATCCAGACGTACGGAAGCATAGAACTTCAAGGCACGGCCACCGGTCGTTGTCTCGGGATTACCGAACATGATACCGACTTTTTCACGGAGCTGGTTAATGAAGATCACGATACAGTTGGTCTTACTGATCACACCGGTCAGTTTCCGCAAAGCCTGGGACATAAGGCGGGCCTGAAGGCCGACATGGGAATCTCCCATCTCACCGTCGATCTCTGCCTTGGGAACCAGAGCAGCAACCGAGTCCACGACTACGATATCGACCGCACCGGAACGAACCATAGTCTCACAGATTTCCAAAGCCTGTTCTCCGCTGTCCGGCTGGGAGATGTAGAGATTATCAATATCCACGCCGATATTCCGGGCATAGACCGGATCCAGGGCATGCTCTGCATCGATAAATCCGGCAATACCACCCCTCTTCTGTACTTCGGCCAGGCAGTGCAGGGCCAGAGTCGTCTTACCGGAAGATTCCGGTCCGTAGAACTCTACCACACGGCCCTTGGGACGTCCGCCCGGTCCCAGGGCAATATCCAGGCTTAAGGATCCTGTTGGAACTGTTTCCACCTTCATATTCTGGGAATTGTCCCCGAGTTTCATGACAGAGCCCCTGCCATACTGCTTCTCTATCTGCGCAATCGCTGCATCCAGCGCTTTCAAGCGATCATTCTTATCCTTTGTTCCCGCCATTTCAATCTCCTTTTCATCATGCATTCCGGATCAGGAAGATATCGAACAACTGTTCGATTGAACTGTTCCTATCCTAAACCAGTTCGATCTTCCTGTCAATCCTGTCCGGGGAATTTCTTTTCTTTATTTTAACGGAAATTTTCTTCCCATGCCGATTGGAATTCTAAATTTTTACCGAAGAATCTAAAGAAATCATGAAGCACAGGCCGGTGATAATATCCAGTCTTTCATTCCGGTGAAAAGTCAGCTGACACGATCTGTTTTGATCCGGTCAGTTTCTCGAGAATTCTTCGAGCTTCAAGCCCTTGTTTCGATCCAGGGTCATGCCGATCGACCACTCGTTGACCCAGAGAAGTAAGGGCCTGCCTTTCATATCCAGGACTTTCTTCATATCCGAGGTACCGGCGATCTGGTCTACATTGATCTCATCCGGATTCTGGATCCAGCGGATGTACTCATAGGGAAGATTTTCCAGAAGAATCTCTACATTGTATTCACTCTGCAGACGGAATTTCAGAACATCAAACTGAAGGACGCCGACAACGCCGACGATGATCTCTTCCATGTTTCCCTTATATTCCTGGAACATCTGGATGGCACCTTCCTGGGCGATCTGGTTGATCCCTTTGACGAACTGTTTTCGTTTCATGGAATCCAGAAGGCGGCAGCGGGCAAAGTGCTCCGGTGCGAAGGTCGGGATCCCTTCAAAGGCAAAGTGGTCTTTGGATGAAGTCAGGGTGTCACCGATACTGTAAATGCCGGGATCAAAAATACCGATGATATCACCGGCATAGGCCTCTGTCACCATCTTCCGCTCTTCTGCCATCATCTGCTGAGGCTGGGAGAGACGGACCATCTTCTTGCCCTGTACATGATAGGCATCCATACCGGCTGTAAACTTTCCGGAACAGATCCGCATGAAGGCAATCCTGTCTCTGTGGTTTTTATTCATATTGGCCTGGATCTTGAAAACAAAGGCCGAAAAATCCGGATTAAAGGGGTCGATCTCTCCCTGGTCGGACTGACGGGGCAGGGGGGATGTCGTCATATCCAGGAAATGGCAAAGGAAGGTCTCCACGCCGAAATTAGTAAGGGCGGATCCGAAAAAGACCGGAGTCTCTTCGCCCTTTGCAACCCGTTTCATATCCAGAGGCACTGCTGCGCCGTCCAAAAGTTCCATCTCATCGTTCAACCTGGATAAGGCCTGGTCGCCAATGGCTCCGGCTAAAGCAGGATCGTCAATGGACAGATCCTCTTCCACGCCCTCTTTGGTACCCTTTAAAGTATCGGAATAGAGAAGGACATTCCGGCTCTTTCTGTCATAGACGCCACGGAATTCCTTACCGGAACCGATGGGCCAGTTGACCGGGCAGGTATCGATTCCCAGTTCCTTTTCGATGTCATCCATAAGTTCAAAAGGATCTCTGGCATCCCGGTCCATTTTATTGATAAAGGTGAAGATCGGTATATGCCGCATGACGCAGACTTTAAAAAGTTTTCTGGTCTGGGGCTCCACGCCCTTGGCGCCGTCGATGACCATGACGGCAGAGTCTGCGGCCATAAGGGTTCGATAGGTATCTTCCGAGAAATCCTGGTGTCCCGGCGTGTCCAGTATATTGATGCAATAGCCATCGTAGTTAAACTGGAGAACGGAGGATGTTACAGAAATACCACGCTGTTTCTCGATCTCCATCCAGTCGGATACCGCATGTCTGGCAGTTGCCTTTCCTTTGACCGAACCGGCCTGATTGATCTGGCCTCCGTAGAGAAGGAACTTCTCTGTCAGAGTCGTCTTACCGGCATCGGGGTGGGAAATAATGGCGAAGGTCCGCCTTTTCTCGATTTCTTCACGTAAACTTGCCACTTTTTTCTCCTTTTCCTCTACATGGAAAGAACCCCGTCCTAGGACGAGGTTCTCAGATTTGATTCTTCCCTGATACAGGAACTCCGAACGGAATTACTTGTACTTTCTCTTACGAGCAGCTTCAGACTTCTTCTTCCGCTTTACAGAGGGCTTCTCATAGTGCTCTCTCTTACGAATTTCCTGCTGAATGCCTGCCTTTGCGCAGCTTCTCTTGAATCTGCGAAGGGCGCTGTCAAGAGATTCATTCTCTTTTACAATAACAGTTGCCATATTCTCGAACCAAACCTCCCTCCAGCTTTTAAGATTATGCGTATAGCTGAATCGGTTATAAACGAAATCAACGCACTTAAGTTAGTATACTCACACTTTCCTGATCCGTCAAGGTGCTTTATCAACTTTTTTCGTCAAGTCAGTTCTGCACATGGTGGTGGGCATTGTAGGACCAGTTACTCAAAGGTTCAAAATGATAACCGTTCGCCTGGCCCCACTCAATGATCCGGCCGATGGCATTTACGGAATAAAGCTTGGTATCATGCTGGAGAACAACGGATGGATGTCCATTGGCAGTATTCTTTGTTACCTGCGTGATGACATTATTGAAGACGGTATCCGTAGGCAGCGGATTTCCGCCGTCTCCCGAAGAAACATTCCAGTCGAAATAGGTCAGGCCCTTCTCTTCGGCCTGCTCTGCCAGAGTGGTCATGATACCTGGTGTGTACTTCTTACTGACCAGGTTGGAACTTCCTCCCGGAAAACGGAAGAGGGTACTGCCATGTCCGGTCAATTCCTTCAGGACAGCATTCTGCCGGTCGAAATCCGCCCAATAGGCAGCGGTATTTGCATAGATCTTCGCATAATCATGCGAATAGGTATGGATGGCAACCGTATGGCCGGCTGCCGCTTCTTTGGCAATCCGGTCTCTGTAATCCGAATTAACTGAAGTCGTAAAGAAGGTAGCCTTGACATTATATTTTGCAAGGATTTCCAAGACCTGGTCGGTATAAGGCCCGGGACCGTCATCATAAGTCAGATAGATGGTTTTTTCGTCTCCTGCCCCCGTGGGACCTTCCACCGCTTTCGGCTTTTCGCTTTCCTTTGGAGCATAGACCACTTTTCGTTCGGCATGGCCTGCATTTCCCGAAGAATCCTTGACTGTATAATAGACTTTGCCATTCTTCTCCCTGGCTGTTACCTTGGATGTCAGATCGCCGTCATAATCATCTTCTGCCTTGTAACCCTCTTCCTGATAGGGCTGGCCTTCCATGGTCTTAATATCCGGGTTGTTATAAAGGGTAATGACCGGGGCTTTTCGATCTACGACCTCAACTTTTCGAACGACAGAAGCGTGCGAACGACCATAGGAAGCCTGATAGGTGATCTTATAGGTCCCGACTTTCTTCGTATCGACCTTGCCATGTGTCCGAACCGACAGGTCCTTATGAAGAAAGGTAAAAAGGCTGCCGGTCCGGTAAGCCTTGGCGCCGGGGTCCTTATAATCGGTCGAATAATCGATCTTTTCTGTTGACGCCCCGGAAAGATCGATATGGATCACAGGCCGGTTGACAAGCATCAAAATCAAAAGCAAAGCCGAAAAAAGGATCAGAATATAAAAGCAAATCCGTACGGCCCTTTTTCTTCTCTTTCTTCCCTTCATCGGCTTTCCGCCTGATTTCGGATTGGATCCTGATATGGTCTGATTCATAGTACTATTCCTTTGACACTCCGAAAAAAGGGCCGTCAGGACTGGTCCCGGCGGCCTTATTTGTCATATTCAACCCAGCTGTTCTGCCAGGGTTTCCTTTGCCTTCTCCAAGGCTGCATCGATTCCTTCCGGTTTCTTGCCGCCGGCCTGAGCCATGTTGGGACGTCCGCCGCCGCCACCGCCGACCAGACCGGAAATGGCCTTGATCAGATTGCCTGCATGCGCACCACGTGATACAGCGTCATCGGTAGCCATGGCCAGAAGGTTGACCTTACCGTCTGCTTCGGAAGCGATCACGATCACACCGGATCCGAGTTTCTCCTTGAAGGAGTCGCCGAGATCCCTCAGTTCCTTGCCGCCGACATTAGGCACATGAACTGCCAGAAGCTTCACGCCCTTGACATCCTGAACCTGATCCATCACATCACCGGCTGCTGCCTGAGCAGCCTTGGCTTTCAGAGACTCGTTTTCCGACTTCAGAGCTTTCAATTCTTCCTGCATCTTAACGATCCGCTCGGTAAGTTCTGCCGGAGTTACCTTGGCAGCTTCGCTGGCTTCATGGAGAAGCTTTTCTTCTCCCTCATAATATGCCAGGAGACCATCGGATGTGACAGCCTCGATCCGGCGGACTCCGGAACTTACACCGGACTCGGACAGGATCTTAAATGCGCCAAGCTCGCCGGTATTGGAAACATGGGTTCCACCGCAAAGCTCTACGGAGAAGTCTCCGATTTTTACGACTCGAACCTTATCGCCATACTTCTCACCGAACAGTGCCATAGCACCCGTTTTCTTGGCATCCTCCAGAGACATGACCTCGGTATGTACCGGAAGAGCCTTGGCAATTTCCTCATTGACCAGGTCTTCCACCTTCTTCAGTTCTTCCCCGGTCATCGCCGAGAAATGCGTGAAGTCAAAACGCAGACGGTCTTCCTTATTCTCGGAACCGGCCTGCTGCACATGATCGCCCAGGACCTTCTGCAGAGCACTCTGTAAGAGATGAGTTGCGGTATGGTTTCTGGAGATCAGATTTCTCCTCTTTTTATCCACAGACAGATGGACCTTGGATCCTACGGTAAGAGAACCCTTGGTCATGACACCGACATGTCCGATCTTGCCGCCTAGAAGATGGATGGTATCCTCAACACGGAATTCTCCATCTTCGTTATAGATACGGCCATGGTCACCCAGCTGACCTCCCATGGTGCCATAGAAAGGAGTCTCATCTACAATGATCGTACCCTTCTGGCCCTCGGTCAGGGCATCTACGATCTCAGATTCTGTGGTCAGAACAGAGATCTTAGAGTCATGGTCCAGATTTGCATTATAACCCACAAAGGTCGATGTAATGGCCGGATCGATCTCCTGGTAAACCGATGCATCGGTTCCCATGTAGTTGGTTTCCTTCCGGGCATCATGGGCCTGTTTCCTCTGCTTTTCCATGCAGGCCTCAAAGCCGGCCTTGTCATAGGTGAAGCCCTTCTCTTCCAGGATCTCAGCGGTCAGATCTACAGGGAAACCATAAGTATCATAGAGACGGAAGGCATCCTCACCGGAAAGCTCGGTCTTACCTTCTGCCTTCAGGGCATCCTCATGCTCGGAAAGCATCTCCAGCCCCTTGTCGATGGTCTTATTGAACTGCTCTTCTTCCGTGGTCAGAACCTTCTTAATGAAAGCGGCCTTCTCGGCAAGTTCCGGATATCCCATCTTAGAGGATTCGATAACAACATCAGCCAGTTTTGCCAGGAAGCTTCCCTCAATACCAAGCATTCTGCCATGACGGGCAGCCCGGCGGATCAGACGGCGGAGAACATAGCCCCGGCCCTCATTAGAAGGCAGGATGCCGTCGGATACCATGAAGGTTGCCGAACGGATATGGTCGGTGATCAGGCGGATCGAGACATCGTCCTTCTCATTTTCCTTATAGGTCTTATGGGCAAGGTCACAGATGGCATTTCGAATGGCTACCATGGTGTCGATATCGAAAACGGACTCCACATCCTGCATCACAACTGCCAGACGCTCGAGGCCCATGCCGGTATCGATATTCTTCTGAGACAGCTCGGTATAACCGCCATGTCCGTCGCCCTCGAACTGGGTGAAGACATTGTTCCAGATCTCCATGAAACGGTCACCTTCGCCGCCAAGGACATCTTCCGGACCATTGCCATACTTCTCACCACGGTCATAGTGCATCTCCGTGCAGGGACCGCAGGGGCCTGCGCCATGCTCCCAGAAATTATCGGAAGAGCCATCGGCATTCCGGCCGATCCGCATGATGTGGTCGGAAGGAACATTCATCTCTTCGTGCCAGATCTTATATGCTTCATCGTCATCAATATAGATCGTGACGTAAAGTCTCTCAGGATCCAGTTTCAGAACCTCTGTCAGAAATTCCCAGCTCCAGTGAATGGCTTCGGTCTTGAAATAATCACCGAAGGAGAAATTTCCCAGCATTTCGAAGAAGGTCAGATGACGCTCGGTCTTACCGACATTCTCGATATCACCGGTTCTTACACACTTCTGGCAGGTGGTAACACGTCTTCTCGGCGGGATCTCCTGGCCCGTGAAATAGGGCTTCAGGGGAGCCATTCCTGCATTGATCAGGAGAAGGCTGTTGTCATTATGGGGTACCAGGGAAAAGCTCTTCATGACAAGGTGTCCCTTGCTTTCGAAGAAATCCAGGTACATTTTTCTGAGTTCATTTACTCCGTACTTCATGGATGAAAACCTCTCATGCCAATATGGCCAGTTTTAGGATAAAAATGATTACGCTTGGTTTTTTCTGTTTCGGAACTCTCGCAATAATCATAGTGATAACAAACGTTTAAATTATAAGAGATTGAACCCGTCTTGTAAAGCTTTCGGGGGCTTTCTGTTCAATCTTCTTCCCTTTCGAAAACCTTTTATGAAGGAGATCTCCTGTCATCCGGGATCTCATAGACAATATTCTCCCGGTCGATGGAGACCACCTTATCCGCAAGACCTCTCAATTCCGGATCCTCCTTTACGGCCCGGATCTGGCCGTAATCCTGCCAGAGATGCATAGGGAAAACGAGATCTGCCGGGATATGTCTTAAGAAATAGGAAATCCCGAGCCTTGCGCCCTCTCCCAGCCTTCCATCCAGATCCACAAAGGCCAGATCGATATGTTTTTCCTTCAGATGACGAAGTTCCCTCTTGTAATTGGCTCCGCTCATCTGGCTGTAAAGTTCGCGCTCCACACCCCAGTTCCACCAGTTCAGATCCCCGGCATGGTAGATTCTGAGACCCTCGCAAGTCACAAAGTAAGCGACTCCAATGGTATTGGGATTTAAGGTATATATTTCCAGATCCCCGACTTCTAAGTTCTGGCGGACACCCATCCTCTTCACCCGTTTCCGGGAAGCCATGGAAAGACCGTATTTTCTTTTGGTCGAAGCGTCGATTTTCAGATCTCTCGGTAAAATGTAGACCGTGTCTTTTCTTTTCTCGAGCCATTCAAAGATCTTAGGATCATAGGAATCCTTCTGGCTATTGGTCACAAAGAAGTAAAGTTTCTTGTCTTCCGGCAAAAGAGGCAGATGGCCGTGGAGACGGATCGGGGGCTGACAGTCCAGAAGGGCCGTGTCAGGAATATAGTCAAAGACCAGAATGTGGTGGTCTAATTCCACCACAAAACAGTTCTGGTGGACAAAGGTTACTCTTATCATACTTTAAAGTACCTCCAAAACGGGGAAAGTTTTAATTGGATGAAGTAAAATGATCTTACCCATCTTACTCAATCTTATTCATCTTACTCAATCTTATTTATCTTACTCAATCTTACTTATCTTACCATGAAAGAGATCTGCCGGGACAGACACAGACTAAAAAACTTGTATCCCTTTTCTTTTTTATTTATCATAAGACATGTATATTATTTACCTTTTGGCACTCAATAAAATTTCTCCGAGAAAACGAGGCAGTAAATGCAAGAAGAGAAAGAAAAATATTCCATGCATCTGAAAAACCGCCTGACCATCAGCGGCTTACGGATCCAAAAAATCATCAAATGGACTCTCATTTCCCTACTGGAGGGCCTGGTTCTCGGCCTGATTGGCACCGTCTTCTATTATGGCATTGCCTGGGCGACAGGATTTCGGCAAAACCATCTCTATGTAGTTCTCCTCCTGCCTTTTGGTGCCATGGTGATTCACTGGCTTTATCATATCACGAAAAGAGACAACCCCGGCGGAACCAACCTGGTTCTGGCCTCCATACGGGATGGACAGAAGATTCCGCTTCGAATGACGCCTCTGATTTTTATTTCCACGATTTTCTCTCATTTCTGCGGAGCATCGGTCGGAAGAGAGGGAGCTGCCCTCCAGTTGGGAGGCAGCGTCGGAGCTTATATGGCAAAGCTTTTCCACCAGAAAGATGACAGCCGGAGAATTATGGTCATTTCCGGTATGGGAGCCGCATTCTCCGCTTTACTGGGGACCCCCCTGTCAGGAGCAGTCTTTGCTATGGAGATCACTTCTGTCGGCGTCATGTATTATCCTGCTCTTTTACCCAGTGTCATTTCCGCCTTGACCGCTCACAGAGTTGCCCTTCTTCTTCACCAGCCCCTGCCCAGATATGCGATCGGGAAGGTGCCGGAATTTACTTTTCTTTCCGCATTAAAAATCAGCCTGGTCGGGATCGCTTCCGGTCTGGCTGCCGTTCTTTTCATCCTGGCATTAAGAGAAGCCGGGAAATACGCCGGCAGCCTGGTCGGAAATAAATACCTCCGTGCCTTTGTCATCGGCTGTATTCTTCTGGGCCTGACCCTTCTCACAAGTTTTCTTGAGAAGACGCCTCAGCAATATAACGGGGCAGGCATTGATATGATCGAGCAGGCAATCCTGGGAAATTCCCCCTGGTATGCCTTTCTCATGAAAATCCTGTTTACAGCACTCTCTATTGCCGCCGGCTACAAGGGTGGTGAAATTGTTCCTTCCTTCTTCATCGGAGCGACACTGGGCGCTGCCATCGGACCACTTCTCGGCTTAAGTCCGGCACTTGCTGCCGCTGCCGGTATGGGGGCTGTCTTCTGTGGTGTCACCAACTGCCCCATGACCGGTCTGGTCTTCCTCTTTGAACTCTTCGGCTTCAAGGCTATGCCCTTCTTCCTCCTGCCGATCGCCATAAGTTATGTGGCAAGTTCCTACTACAGCTTGTACAAGACGCAGGACTTCCACTTCAAAAAATACATTTGATCACAGTGAAAAAAGTCCTGCCACATGGCATGCTTTGTATGCCATATGGCAGGACTTTTCTCGCTTATTTCATACATTTCACCTGATCAGGAAAATGTCAGGCCTCAGTTCATCCGCAAAGCATTCACAAACTCACGGATCACGGAGTTATTGTCGGCCGGTCTATATTCCATAAAAACCTTATTCCGGATAGAGAAATCCAGTGACACCAGGATCACTTGATCCAGGCCATGCACAGTTGACAGGGGAAGAATGGCATAGCCCCTCTTCTGCAGAACTTGCATGAGCTGATCCATCAGCATCTTCCGGGTCTCGACCTTTGCGATCGGCTCTCCGTAGATGGCCTTCATCTGATCACTCAATGTGGTTTTATACCAATCAGAATCTGACTTTGTGATAAAGGTCTCGTTTTTTAAAATGGCAGAAATACTCTGATACTTCTTCCAGAGATCTCTGTGAATAAAAAGTGCGGACCCGCTTTCATAGATCTTCGCAGACATAAATTCGCTCGAAGACTCTTGAGCGGAAGAATAGAGGACTGCATCGATGGCGTGACCGGCCAGCTGTTTCTCCAAATTAGAGAGATTGTCAAAGCTGAAGCTTACCGTGACATCCGGATGATCTTCCTGGAAACTCCGTATTCCGGGGAATTCCAGATACTCCTGCATAGCAATGCCGACACGGATCTCCTTCCCGCAATTGCTCCGGATCTCCACGAGAAGCTTTTGATAATCATCTTCAATCTGTCGAAGGCCCCGGTAGAGCTGACGGCCGGATGGTGTCAGAAAAGCCTTTCTATGCTCCCGGGCAAAGAGATCGAATCCTACCTCTTCTTCCAGGTTGGAAATATACTTGCTCATCGTGGCCTGAGAAATATTACACTCATCCGCTGCCTCTGAGAAATTTTCCAGTTCTGCTGCCCGAAGGAAATATCTGATTTTATTTAGATCCATAATGGACCTCCCCTACCTGCAAAATTGATTCTTCTCATATGTTGCAATCATTCAAAGTTTGAATATAATCTATCGAATATTATATCATTCCACCATAAAAAAGAGGGAAAAAAAGCACATTCCCTTGAAAAAACTCGAGGAAATGTGCTTTTCAGTTTTTTTTCAGTTCTTTTTTTTAGTCTTTTTTTCAGTTCTTATTTCGTTTCGGTTTCTGAAGACAAGAGCTGTCCTACTGATTTCCTGCAGTTACTTTAAGCTTTATGCCTCGTTTGCTGGAGCTTCTTGTGTCTCTTTTGCCGGATCTTCTTGTTTCTCTTCCGTCTGTTCCACCGCTTCCAGGAAATAGAGCCTGGAGCTTGCGTCCTTGAAGACACGGACATTGTTGATCCCGCTTCCGATATAGGCCTGAGTCAGGGGCTTTCCATATTCGATCAGGCTGTCTCCATAGGCATAGGAATCTTCCTTTTCTCCATCCAGATGATAGAATTTGGCGATCAGATTATGCACCAGGGAATCCTGCTTGACATGGATGGGCAGGCCGACCGTATTCACCAGATCTCCGAAAGTCTTCACATTGACCTGAATGGGCAGATTCGAGAAATGATATTTCTTGTCCGGATCCAATCCCCTTGCCACATAAGTAAGATGCGGATCTGCAGGATGGATCTCCTTTTCTGCCACCATTGCCACGGCCTGTTTCCGATCCGGGCTTACAATGGTCCAGGTAATGATATTATCCGACTGGCCCTCTCCTCCTGCCGGAGACATAAGGCCTAAGGCCCTGCCAAGATCCGAAGCCCGGTTTCCTGCAGCCAGGGACTCACTGGTCCGATAGAAGTCACCGAACTGCAGGGTCTTACGATACTTCTTATAGATACTGATCTGCACGGCAATGGCCTGACAGTCTTCCTTCGACATATCGCAGAGATTACATTCATAACCCAGGTTCCCGAAGAAGGCCACATTGGCCCTGGTCTCCATCGGAGTGACCCTTAAGGTCTGGTGATTCGGCACGGCAGAAACATGAGAAGTATAGGTAATCTGGGGATAGCCGTAACTGTAGCCGTTCTGGATATCCATACGGGAAACCGCATCCGTATTATCGCTGGCCCAGATCTGAGAGAAGAAACATAGAGCGCCCAGGTCAAAGCGGCAGCCGCCGGAAGCGCATCCTTCCCAGAGAATGTCCGGAAAGGCTTCTGTCAGATTCTTCATCAATTGATAGACACCCAGCATGTAACGGTGCAGGGTCTCGCCCTGACGATCCGCAGGCAGATACTTCGAATAAATATCCGAAACGATCCGATTCATATCCCACTTGACATAATCGATCTCTGACGACTGCAAAACGGCTGAAATTGCCTTGGTAATATATTCCACTACGGCCGGATTAGCGAAGTCCAGAAGTCTCTGATTTCTTCCTTCCGCATGATCCTTTCCCGGGATGTCCATGGACCAGTCCGGATGGGCCCGGTAGAGGTCCGAATCCACATTGACCATTTCAGGTTCGATCCAGATCCCGAATTTCAGGCCAAGCTTATGAATCTTATCCGAAAGTCCCTTGAGTCCTCCCGGAAGTTTCTTGGTATTGACCTGCCAGTCGCCTAAGGCACGGTGGTCGTCCGACCTCTGTCCGAACCAGCCGTCATCCATGACAAAAAGCTCCACGCCGGCTTCCTTGCCCTTCTTGGCAAGCTTTAAAAGCTTTCCTTCATCGATATCGAAGTAATTGGCTTCCCAGCTGTTCAGGAGAACCGGCCTTTCCTTATTTTTCCATACGCCCCGGCTGATATGCCTTCTGACAAAGTGGTGCATATTCTGTGACATGCCATTATAACCCTGGTCCGAAAAGGTCATTACAGCTTCCGGCGTCTCAAATTCCTCACCGGGATTCAGATGCCAGGAAAAATGATCCGGATTGATGCCGCTCACAAAACGGGTCTTTCCGAAAGAATTCACATCGAAGGCTTCGTAGTGGTTGCCGGAATAAATGAGATTAAAGCCATAGACTCTGCCCCGGTCTTCATCCGCCAGGGGCTCAGCCATAAGGACCAGAGGATTGGACCGGTTGGAGGAAGTGCCGGTAAAGGAAGAATTGACAAACTTTCCGGCAGTCAGTATGGTCTCATATTTTCCCATTTCCTTGGTCCAGCCGCCATGGAAGGATGTGATCCGATAACCGCTGGCCGGGAAATCCAAAAGATTCGACAGGGCCCGGGTCAGGGTGACCTCAGTGCTGCTTGCATTGATAAATTTGGCTGACCGGCTGATGACATCGCAGTCCTCGTAAACGTAGTAATGGAGTTCTACGATATAACCCGCATTCCGATCCCTTAAGGAAAGTAAAAGATGGTCTACCTTTCCGCCATCGGCGGGATCGCCGTAGGAAGAAGGCAGGGTCCGGAAAGGCTCCTTATGATCCAGGATCTCATGGGAAAGATAGACCAGATCCAAAGTCGAACTCCCATCGGCCGCAAGGATCCCGAATTGAGGCTCCCGGATGTCGCCCTTGCCATAAGCGGATGTCTCCATGGAGAGATCTTCCAGAGACAGCTCCGGATGGTCATTCTGATAGAGGATGGAGTTCCCGTGCGCATTGGTATGGGATTCTTCCAGATGACTGGTCTCATCCACATGGATCTTTTTGCCATAATAGAGATGCTCCAACTGACCGGTCGCAGTGGTCCGAAAGAGATAGCTGGTATGGCCGGTCTCCAGGACAAAGTTCAGAAGGGTCAGGGTTTTCTCCTGCTTTTCCTCGTCATTGCCCTTTCCTGTGTTTTCTCCGGAGATCGTCTGCTTGGTTTCAAAAATGCGAATCATAGGCTTATTTCCTTCCTATTACTCCCGAAAGCCATCCTTAAGAATGCCCTGAACCTTGGACTCATTATAAAAATGCAGGACTACTGCTCCAAGGAAGCAGAAGGCGATTGCGAAAAAGGCTGCAATTCGGTAGCCGAGTCCTGTAGCTACGCTGATGGTACCGAGAGAGGTGAATAAGAGAATGGACAGGGACTGACCCATCTTCATAGAGAAGGTACGGGCAGCGAAGAACATTCCGTCATGGTTCTCTCCGGTAACAATATAATCGGATTTTGCAATATCTGCAACAATGGTCTGCGGAATAATTCCAAGGATTGCCATAGGGAAGGCTGCAACCAGTACAACCAGGACACCGCTTACGATTCCGGGCACATGGAAGAGGCCGGACAGGCCGGTGATGAGGAAGACAAAGCACATGCCAAGGAAGGCGAAAACAACCATTTTCTTCTTGGCAACCTTCTGCATGATGATATTGACCGGTACATAGCAGACCACCGAAAGGAAGGTCATTGCGATGTAGAGAAGGGAGCTGAAGCTCTCCGGCAGTTTCATAAGAACCGTTACGTAGTGAAGAAGTCCGGTCTGGAACATGGTAATACCGATCCAATAGCAGATATCGGAAACGACGAAGATCCGGAATTCACGGTTGGAAAAACACTTACTCAGAGAACGGAAGGCATTGCCCTCGGTCGGATGGACTTCGACATAGTCCATTTCCTTAATGGTCAGGGTCGGAACCAGGCAGCAGACCATGGCAATCAGAGCCATGACAATGAAAACGATCCGCATCGCCCAGACTCTGCTTCCTACCATGGGTGTGATAGCGGACCAGATGGTCGGTGCCATATAGCCCAGAGCGGAACCGAAAATAAAGGTAAAGGAAATCGCTGTCGAAATATTCGCCAGGGTCTTCTCATCTCTGGAAAGCTCGGCGATCAGGGCATTGTAAGGCGTGCAGTAAATCGTCATGAAGAGATAGAACAAAAGCATCATGACAAGAACCCAGATTCCATTGATGATTCCGTTACTACCCAGCTTCGATGCAACCGGATTTCCGGGTGCCGGGCAAATATAGACCATGATGGTGATCAGTGCCAGAGGGATAGCGGCCTTCTTCATGAAAGGAATCCGGCGGCCCTTAGGGTTTTTGCTCTTGTCCGACAGGTTGCCGATCCAGGGGTCGGTGATGGCATCAAAGACACGTCCCAAGGCATAGATACCGCCGATCACGGTGAAAACGCCGAGGATCACACGTCCCTGAGGAATGAAGTAGAGCATTCCTTCGGAAACCGAGACTTGGTCCGGCTGATAAAAGGATTCAATAAAGTTGGTAAGAATGGCAGACATCAGGGACCAGCCCAGCTGTCCGATGGCAAAGAGCCAGATGATTTTTTTGGTGACAGGTTTCAGATTCATATTTCCCTCATTTCTAAATTAAAATGGGTTTTCTCCCATTTTCTTTTCTTTATTTAAACCGATCGCACTTGCATTATTTTCATACAAGGCAATTCCTTCAAATCGGTCTACATTTTACTATTACTGCTTCGATTTTAAGCCCATAGCAAGTTTCACAACATTATAGGCGCCGTTATAGAGACCGATGGAATTGTTCAAACGGATAGCATCGCACATTTGTGCAAGCATATTGTCGTCCTGGAGGAAGATATCCAGCATCTGCAGGGTATGAGGGATATCCCGACACTCCAGCGTTCCGTCTCCCATCTCAGAAGAATGGATGGCGCCCCACATCTCATGCTTTCCGACCCGGCGGATGAAAAGCTTGGGAACCGGATAGAAAGCCAGCTCACTCGGCTTTGTCACCAGGACATCACAGCTTCTCATAAGAAGGTTTGTGATGTAGACCGCTTCGAAGATGTCCTTATGATAAAAGGCATGGATGCCATCGACTTCGCCATCGATCGCATCTGCAGCAAAAGCGGAAGCTTTTTTAAAGTCTTCAAAGTGTTCGGTCGCCAGATCTTTCATCTCGGGCAGGGCCTTTACCATGTCCTCCCAGACATTTTTGTAATCGCCGACATTCACATAGAGGGCGGCCTTTTGGGTCCGGATCAGAGGCAGTAAGTACTTGATAATGGCTTCGAAGATCTCCTTCTGCGCTCCTGCTCCTCCGATGGTCAGAAGGAAGCGCATAGGCTTATTCTCTTTCTTTCTCGCCATACGTTTCTGACAATCCGAATCAATATTGGAAACCAGCTCATGATCAATATAATGCCCGGTGTAATACAGAGCATTGTTCGGCATGGGATGATTGACCTTGTCCTTCTGCATGCCATTTAAGATCTTATATCCCTGGTAAGAGTTCCTGGTTTGAATCGTATGAAGAGCTCCTTCTGCCAGATGCAGTGCCATGGGCCAGTTGTCGGGAATGGCATTGACCACATATTTCATATCTGCATGAATGGCAGCCTGGGCCGGCCAGACATGAGTTCCGATCAAGGGAATGTCTTTGGGGATATTTCGGAAAACGGGAACCATGAGTTCCGCATTCTTCTGATCTGCCGCATTGTAAGACAGAGCGCGAAAGCCTTCATAATTCACGGGTTCCCAGACCAGCTTGTTAAAGAGGCCGATTTTCGACAGGCGGGATCCCAGGGAATAGAGATCGTTCTGATAGGAAATGACCTTGGTGCAGGTGGTCTCCGGGAAGGAATTTAAGTCCAGCCAGTATGGGGTATAGCCCAGGGCCTTGGCTGCCGATGCCATTGCCATACTGATCCGATAATGGCCGAATCCCATACGGATATTTCCGACAATGATTCCCTTCTCATGATCAAAAGTCTCCGGCGACGGACCATCCTCGATCCTGATATCCTGTACTCCGAGAGAATCTCCGATAACCGGATTCTTCCGAACGATCACAGGATAGTTGGTCTGACTGTCATCCCCGAATTTTTTCATATACTTCTTTTTGGATTTTACCGCTTTCCGATAGATCTTATCCGAAAGCTGATTGCCAAAAATTACACGCGACTTCTCTTCCATTTTTCTACTCAATTCCTTCCTACCGTATTTATTTGAGGATTCCCCCGATTTTATTTCAGGATTCCCCCAATTTTATTTCAGGATTCCCCCGATCATAAGTGACGTCAATTCGTCCAATGCATCCTTATAGTGAATGTGATTCTTTCTTAAGGTATCATCCGACAGGAAACGCTCTACCGAAGCTTCAAAAGTCAGCTGGAAAACAACCTTATTGACCGGCCGGAAAATCCCTTCTTCCACGCCCTGATCTACAAGAGATAAAGTGGTTTCCCAGTCGCTTTCCAGACGTTTCCGTAAATGTCCGGTGACTCTCGGATACTTATCCTGTAAAGCATAGATCGAGCCGAAATCAATATCGGAATAGCTTACCGGCATCACACCCAAAACCTGACGAAGTTTCTCCTCCGTAGAGAGATCCGCTTTCTGCAGGATCTCATTTTCATCCTTCTTTACCGAGTCGAAGAAATAATCAACCATAGTATAAAGCAGGCTCTCCTTGTCCCGGAAAACGGTATAAATCGTCTTCTTGGACATACCGAGTTCCTTCGACAGGTCATTCATTGTAAAACCAATGCCTTTTTTTCGGAATACCCGGATGGTGCCTTCCAGGATTCGAGCTTTGTTATATTCATCTTTGCCTGATAAAAATCCGCTCATTAATACCTCCCATCTATTTCGATCCGATTATTGAGGATCCTACAATACAATTCTTGCGGCTTCGGCCTTAAGATCTTTGATGTTTCGACCTTTGGATGCTTGCGGCTTCGGCCTTTGGATTCATATGGTTTCGACCTTTGGATTCTTGCGGTTTCCTTTCTTTCCCTTACAGTCTGTAATTAAATGGATGTGTGTCGGAAACCAGTACATATATCCTTGGTTTCCATGATAGCATTCTGAATCAAGAGCTACAATATGGCGATTCATACAAGAATACCCCCTGGTAATTTGTGTAAAATTACCAAGGGGTGATTTTCTATCAGTATGAAAGGCAATCGTGGGCTGTCCGTGTGGAATTCAATGAGGCCTGCCTTTGTGGAATACAATGAAACCTGCCTGTGTGGCATTCAATGAGGCTTGCTTTTGTGGAATGCGATGAAGCCTGCCTTTTTGGAATTCAACGCAGCCTGCCTTTTTGGAATTCAATGAAGCCTGCCTGAGTGAAATTCAATATAGAAAATCTTTTTAAAATCATGCGTGTTTCATATCGAAAAAAAGCCTTTTTCAGCCCCAAAAATTCGATATATGAAATCTTTTGCATTTCATGCTATAAAAATGCCCTAAAAACACGCATCATTTTCAAAAGATTTCATATATCGAATATTTGTCTTGAAAACGGCCTTAGGAGGCGCTAGAAAAGCGCATCATTTTCAAAAAATTTCATATATCGAATATTTGTCTTGAAAACAGTCTCAGAAGGCGCTGGAAAAGCGCATTGTTTTCAAAAGATTTCATATATCGAATATTTGTTTTAAAACGTGCTCGACATCATGCGAGGCCACTTGCAATCATTTCACAGGGGTCATAAGAGAGCAATCACTCCTGCCATATTGCCACGTTTTCCGCCGCTGGCACGATGGGAAAAGAGTTTATCTGCATGTTCTTTGGTGCAGAGTCCAAGAATATCAATATTGCAATCTCTGCAGCCCAGATCCAAAAGGGTGACCCTTACGGCCTCCCAAAGATTCAATTGATAATGTTTTCCATCCTCTGCCAAACGACCCGGGGTCAGGATCTTGTCAGATAAGGAAAACTCCTGCCGGAAGGCCTCTGCCACGTCTTCTGACACTTCATAGCAATTCGGACAGATGGATGGGCCGACAACAGCGATGACATCCGCCGGATCTGTAGCAAAATGCTCTTTCATCATCTGAAGGGCTCGCCCGGAGATTCTTCCCACGGTCCCCCTCCAGCCGGAATGAACGGCTGCAACAGCTCGATGTTTCGGATCATATAGAAGAACCGGCTGACAGTCCGCAACAAAAACCGATAGCACCAGACCCGGCTGATTCGTCACAAGACCATCCACATCCCTATAGTCCCGGGGACGCGTCAGGCCCTTTCCGGCATCTTCCTTAGTCACCAGGCGGACATTCCTGGTATGAGTCTGGTCTGTCAGGACAAATCGTTCCGGTCCAAAACCGATGGTCTCTCCCAAACGGCGGAAGTTCTCCCGGACATTTTCCTCTTTGTCGCCACGGGTAAAGCTTAGATTTAAAGAGGACAGATATCCTTGACTGACCCCGCCTTCCCGGCTGGTAAAGCCGTGGACCAGGCCCGGCTCTGCCGAAAGAAGGGAACTCTGAATCAAGGGTACAGACCCTCTTCGATTGATTAAAACTGACATAACATGAAAACCAAGTCGAACAAACCGTTGGGATGTATCGATCCTAGGGTATTGAAACAATGGACAACGAACAATCTATCAATGTTTTTGGACAAAATCTATCAACCAAGCTTTGACAGAATCCATCAACAAAGCATTGACAAAAATCCATCAACAAGCTTTGACAAATGTTCCCAGCTTACAGGCTGTCAATAAAGCGGTGGAAGGCTTTCTGTCCTTCTTCCGTGAATTTATAGACACCGGCATCTTCAAGAACCTGGCAGAAGACTTTACCGATCTCCTGCTCCAGGATCCGGTCTACATTTTCTTCTGTGACCTGAATTCCCTTTGCCTTGTAGTCAGAAAGGAAGCTCTCGACCCAGTCTGCGTGCTTATCGATCCTCTCATTCTTACGAATGCCATCGATATCTCCACGGACCACATAGGGTCTCATCTCTTCCATTTCCTTCTTCAGGCGGGAAGGCAGAACTGCCAAACCCATGACTTCGATCAGGCCGATATTTTCCTTCTTGATGTGATGAAGTTCCTGTCTCGGATGATAGAGTCCCATGGGGCGATCCTCTGTCGTCAGATTGTTCCGAAGAGCCAGATCCAGTTCGTACTTCCCGTCCCGCATTCTGGCAATCGGAGTGATGGTATTGTGAGGCTCGCCATTGGTCTCGGCAAGGATCATAGCATCCTCATCCGTATAGGATCTCCAGGCCTTCAAGATGTGATCGGCAAGTTCAATGACCCGATTATCATCCTTACCGTCCAGACGGATCACGGACAGGGGCCATTTGACAATGCCGGCCTCGACATCCTCAAAACCGGGCACAGTGAACTTTTCTACAACCGGTGCCTTCTCCATGGCAAATGTATACCGTCCGCCCTGGAAGTGATCATGCGTCAGAATGGAGCCACCGACGATGGGAAGGTCTGCATTCGATCCCAAAAAGTAATGAGGGAACTGCTTTACAAAGTCAAAGAGCTTACGGAAAGTTGCCTTCTCGATCTTCATCGGAGTATGCTGACCGTTAAAGACGATGCAGTGCTCATTGAAATAAACATAAGGAGAATACTGGAAGCCCCAGCGGCTGTTATTGATAGTCAGAGGAATGATCCTGTGATTTTCTCTGGCCGGATGATCGACTCTGCCGGCATAGCCCTCGTTCTCCATGCAGAGCTGGCACTTGGGATAAGCGGAATTCTTAGCTTTCAGGGCAGCTGCAATGGCCTTGGGATCCTTCTCCGGTTTCGACAGGTTGATCGTGATATCCAATGTTCCATAATCGGTATCCACCTTCCAGCGGAGGTCCTTTTTCACGCGATCGGTCCGAATATAATTCGATGCCCGGGAGAGATCATAGAAATAATTGGTGGCATCTTCCGGCGACTTCTTGTATTCCTCGAAGAAACGGCGTTGAACTTCTGCCGGACGTGGGCAGAGACAGTTCATGATCTTGGTATCGAACAGATCCCGGTAAACAATGGAATCCTCAATGATATGACGCGCTACTGCTTCGTCCAGGAGGTCCTTTAAGACATCTGCCAGAACGATCGACTGAAGATCACAGTCCGGATCCGTATACTCATCCTCATGGAAGAGATCCAGAAGGAGATTTGTGGAATAGATCCGCTCGCATTCCGGTGTCAGACCGCTGTTGATACCATATTGAACCAGTTTCTTTATGCTTTCCTGTAACATGTTTTCCCTCTTCTTACTACAGATTTCTCATTACTCTGATGATCACAGTGCCAAGACCTGCCAAAGCATACTTGTATACGAATGGCAGCCCAAACAATATCATCCATACTTTAGGACTTCTCGCTAAAGCATACTTGTATACCAATGACAGCCCAAACAATATCATCCATACTTTAGGACTTCTCGCCAAAGCATACTTGTATACCAATGGCAACTGAGCCTTTCTTATCATAGCACAGACCCGACGGCAATTATGCGGTTGGATCTTGCAAAAACACGCATTTCCAAAAGAAGGCCGAACCTTTATCACAAGCTGCAGGGCCATACCGGTTTTCTTAACTTACGAACTCCCGCTCCTGTGATCGATCACGCCATACGATGGCTCATCTGATACTTTCTCTTATCTTCCTGCATAGCCTGGTCAGCCTTTCGAATCCCTGCCTTTACCTCCATGCCATGGCTGACCCAGGCGGATCCGATCGCCATGGAAGGAGTGGCCGGATCGGTCTGCAGTTCCCGCAGGGAACGCACCATGTCCAGGAATTTTTCTTCGCTCTTTTCACTGATCAAGGCAAGAAATTCATCGCCTCCGATCCGGTAGATATTCTGTCTCCCGAACAGGTCCGACAAGACTTGGACGGCTCTTCTTAAGACTTCATCGCCTCCCATAAAGCCTTGCCTGTCATTGATCTCCTTCATGGAATTCAGATTGCAATAAATGATCCCGGCTGATTGATCCCTGGTCTGAATCCTCTGCAGGCATTTCAGCATATCTTCTCTCTTCTTTGCCCCGGTCGTCTTATCATATTTCTTCAGATCCTCCAGACGGTCCATCAGAATATGGTTTGATACTTTTACGGAAATAAAGAAAGCGACATTCTGCATGACTTTTCGGATATCAACCGTTTCACTCGGCGTAAAATTATGAATGCCCATGAGGCCGATGGCCTCTCCTCCGGAATAGAAGGGAACTGTCATCATATTGCGGATGCCTTCCTTCTTCATGATCTGGTAATTGACCGGAAAGCGATCCCGAAGCTCTTCAATATCTTCGACCAGACTCAGATGAGGAGATCCGTTCTCAATCCCCCAGCCCCGGCTAATCTCCGGATTGACCTTGGATCCCAGTTTTTTTAAGAGAGGCTCAACTCCGGACGCACACCATTCGAAGGAATTCCGAATGAGAGGGCCTTTCTTCTCTACGATATAGATCCGGTCAGGATGGATCACATGGCTCAATTCCTCCAGCACTCTCTGCATGGCTCTGGAATAATCAGCATCCATATCGAGTGTCCTGCAGATCTGTAAGATCAGCTTATCCGTATTCTGGTTTCGAAGCAGAGCCTTTCGGTCGGACTGGGTATCTTCCACCGGCTGGAAGGAGAAAACCGAACAGCCGGGAATGCCGATCGGAGCAACGGTCAGATGATACCAGCGATCCGTCAGGCGGTCGAAATAGTGGCTGTCCGATTTCCGCCGATAGACAGAGGCCCGGGAAGCATATTCGATCCAGGAGGGATCCACTGATCCGAAGACTTCCGAATGCGTATGACCGATCAGTTTCTTTCGTTCCCGTCCGATCAACTTACAATAGGCATCGGACATATCCAGATAAAGAAGGTCCTCCGGAATGCTTGTGTCCGGTTTCAATACACTCCGATAGATCACATAGACGACCGGAAGATCATGACAGAAATCCGGAATGACAAGCTTCTGAGAAGAGATCCTATCATCCCCCTCTCCCTCAGCGGTCGGCGTGACCGTCCAGGACTGGATGATCTTCTGATACTGCTGCCACTGGCGCTGAAATTTTCCGAGATCATCTGTCAGAGTCGGACGGACTTCTGACCTTAAATCCTCGACGACAGCGGAAATGGTACGGCTTAAAGGCAAAAGTCCGAGACTTAAGGCTGCTCCTTTTAAATCATGAGCGATCACAAATGCCTGCTGCCACTCACTGTTGTCAATGGCGTTTTCAAGCCTTCGAAGGGCATCATCCTGGCTGAATTCCAGGAGCAGCTTATAATAGAAATCCTTATCTTCAAGAACCCTTCGAAGCCCTGCTTTGGTATCTGCTCCCCATTGATCCAGATAATCACAGACACTTCTCAGATTATTGTCCATCGGCGGTATCCCTCCTTTCAAAAGCTTCCGCCAGCTTATAAAAAAGATGGTCCGGTTCGATCGGTTTCTCGATATAACCATCCATTCCGGCCCTTAAGCAGGATTCTTCCGTCCCCTGAGAGGCATCCGCCGTAAGAGCCAGAATCGGGATCGTCTTCGCATCCTCCTGATTGAGATTACGGATCTCTCTGGTACATTCCTTTCCATCCATGACAGGCATCATAAGATCCATAAGGATCGCCTGGAAATGATAAGCTCCCTGGGTACGGAAGAGATCCAGAGCCTCTTGTCCATCCGTTGCCAGTTCATAATGAATGCCCTTGGTCTTCAGGATCTTCATGATGACTTCTGCATTGATCCGGTTATCTTCGACTAAAAGCACATTCTTTCCGTAAAGGACCTGTTCCTCATAGGTCTCTGCATGATAAGAAGCCAGGCGGACCTGTTCATCCGTCGCCAGAGGGAAGGTAAAGTGCAGGATGAATTCCGTTCCATGCCCCTCTTCGCTGATACAGGAAATGTCACCATCCATAATAGAGGTCAGAGTCTTAACGATATAGAGGCCGAGGCCGTTTCCACCCTCTCCGCCATTCGGATTCTTTCCTTCCTGCTCAAAAGGCAGATACATTCTCTTCTGGAAGTCCTTACTCATACCGACGCCATCATCCCTTACCGTGAAAGTATAGCGAGCCGTACTGCCCGCATAACGGACATTAACGCCGAGGCGGATATGTCCTCCCTTCTTGGTATATTTCAGGCTGTTCTGAAGCAGATTTACAAGCACTCTCTCCAAATGCTTTGCATCTGCCATGACCACCCTGTTGACGCTGCCGGTAACCTGGATCTGAAAATCCCGTCCCATCTGCTTCATTTGAACAGCCATGACCTTGTCGATATTATCTACAATCGTTTTTTCCCGGATCGCAGAGGAGACCGAAACGATCTTTCCGGCATGGATCTGACTGGTCTCCAGGATCTCCTCAATTAATCCTAAGAGATATTTACTGGATGCTTCCACCTTGCCAAGATCCTCCGCAAGGTCCTCCGGAAGATCCGGCTTCTGGAGGTCAAGCTGGGTCAGGCCGAGGATCGCTGTCAGAGGCGTCCGCATATCATGCGACATATGAGACAGGAAGCTCTCCTTTTCCCTTCCTTCTTCCACTGCTTTCCGAAGGGCTCTGGACAATTCCTCCACCTGTTCCTGGTCATCGATCTGCTTTGTCGTATCCACGAAAGTCAAAACCAGGCCCTGGATCTGTCCATCTGTATTCTTTCCGGTATCCGGGTCGGTGATATGACTCCGGTAAGGAGCAATCCGGATGAGATAGGTCTTTCCTGAAGTCGATGCGCAATGCTCTTCCATCGCTTCTTCGGTCTCCAGGACCTGTCGGCATTGATTCAAAAGGTCGACCGTGGCGAAACTGAAGGTCAGGTATTTCAAGGATCTTCCGACATCCTGCTCCCCGATATTGAATTCCGATGCGATATATTCGGTGAACTTTCGGATATTCAGATTCTTATCGACCATGATGATTCCGATCAGAGTCGTTGACAGGAAATTGGCCATATCATCATTCAAGTCGCCCAATTCCTTGACCTTGGCCTGATATTCACTGTTTACGGTATAGAGCTCTTCATTGACCGACTGCAGCTCCTCATTCGAGGACTGTAGTTCCTCATTGGAAGTCAAAAGCTCTTCATTTGCCGCCTGAAGTTCGGCATTGACCGATTCCAGTTCCGAAACCGCCTGTTTCAGCTTATCCCGGGTACCACGAAGCTCGGTCTCAAGATTTGCGATCCGCTCGGATGCTGCCGTGTCGATCTTAAAATCCTTCACTTCTCCGCTGACTTCCTGATTGCCCTGTATGAAAACAATGGCGGTATAGTCCGTATTCCTGCCATTCTGATCGAAAACCGGCTGGGCAACCAAGGTAATATATTCTTCCTTCCCATCGGACTGGAAAGGAACCTTATCATAGGCAACCCTGGCCTTTTTGCTTCGGCTTTCCCGAAGAGCTGTCGAGACCGCGATCTTCAGATCTGACCGCAGCAGCATGAAGATATCCAGTGTTGCCAGTCCGACCGGGATCGAGAGAAATTTAGAACAATCCCCGTAGGTCCGGATCAGTTCATTTTTCCCGTCCAGAAGAGCTGTCGCCGGCATCAGATTCTCCAGAATGCTGGTATTCAGTTCATTGGAAGCCACCTGCTCCTCAGATTCTTCTTCCGTGCCCTGATCTGCTACCGGTTCCAGGTTGGTCTCTATACTTTGAAGACTGTAGCCCAATTCCTCGTGGGCAGGCGCCTTGCCGGAAACATTATGAATGAAGATCTTCTCATTAGGGCAGACTGTGCGGAAGACATCATCATAATCCGTGACGGATTCCGATTTCCCAAGAAACAGATATCCATGGTCATTCAGAGCCCGATGAAAGATCGAGAAAAGATTCTTCTGCAGGACCGTCTGGAAGTAGATGAGGACATTCCGGCAGCTGATGAGATCCAGTTTTCCGAAAGGGGGATCCTGGAAGACATTATGCTTGGCAAAAATGATCATCTGACGGACATTTCGCCGAACCTGATATTTATTGCCCTTACGGACAAAGAAGCGGGACAGACGACTGATGGAGACGTCTTCAATGATATTATCGCCATAGGTCCCCTTCATGGCGGTTGCAATGGCATCCGAGTCCAGATCCGTTGCAAAGATTTTCACCTTCCTGTGAATATTTAATTCTTCCATGGCTTCCAGGAAGAGAATGGCGATCGAATAGGCTTCCTCACCGGTCGAGCAGCCGGCTACCCAGACCCGGATCTGCTTGGACTGAGGCGCCTCTTTCAGGATCAGCTTAATCACATTTTCTTTCAGAACATCGAAATAATCACTGTCCCGGAAGAAGGAAGTGACACCGATCAGAACCTCCTTGGCCAGAAGTTTGGCTTCGTCCGGATTGTTGTTGAGATAGTTGACATAGGCCTGGAGATTAGGATTATGGGTGATCACCAGCCGCCGCTCGATCCTTCGTAAGATCGTCGTCTGCTTATAATAGGTATAGTTGATATTGGTCACATTCCGAAGAATGGAGAAGATCTGGGCCATGAGATCCTGATCCGAGAGCTTTAATTTTGCACTGTCATCGACCATGGAAGATGCGATATGGGCCATTTCCCTGGCGATGGACTCGGGATTCTGCACCAGATCCGCAAAACCGGTTGCGATCGCATTTCTTGGCATGCCGTCGAATTTCGCTGATTCCGGAGACTGAACGATGATCATGCCATTTTGATCTTTGATAAAACGTATCCCATTCGTTCCGTCAGATCCCGTGCCCGAAAGGATGACTGCAACAGAACGATTCCCGAAGGAAAACGCCATGGAGCGGAAGAAAATATCGATGGGATGATTGATAAGCTGGGTATTGTATTCATGCAGGCGAAGGATGTCGCCCTGGACTTCCACATCGAAACGGGGCGGGATCATGTAGACATGATTCTTTTCCAGTTTCATCCCGTCCTCGATCTCTACCACCTTCATATTGGTATATTTCCCAAGGATCTCGGTCAGAAGGCTCTTATGATCCGGTGCCAGATGCTGTATGATCACAAAGGCCATACCGGTATTGGAAGGCAGGAAGGTCAGAAACTGCTGAAGAGCCTCGAGCCCTCCGGCACTGGCACCGACTCCAACCAGACAATTCGGCCTTGTCACCAGGCCTGTATTTTTCATTTCTCTTTCATACTCCATAAAACACCCTCTTTTCTACCAATTCCATCCGGATCCGACATCTTGCGATCCGGACCGGTTTTCATTCCCTGGTCGGAATGATCGAATCGGTCTATATTTCACCCGAATCAAAAGATTCCTTGTCACTTTCCGTCAGGAGGATACCCTTCTTTTCCCGACGGGCCAGATAGAGGTTCTTCTCCGCCCGGAAAATAAGATCCTCGATATCACCCTCCCCGTAAACTGCACCAATTGCCACTCTGATCTGACAGGCAACAGCACCATGCATAGCCAGGATACTTTCCGCCGCATTCCGTATCAAGTGCAGACGCCCTTTCAGAGTCTCTTCGCTGATCTGATCCAGAATTGCGATAAATTCACCGCCATCATAATGGAACAGCAGATCTTCTTTTCGAAAACTGTCCTGAAGAATCTGCCCCAATTCCCTTAACAGGCCTTCTGCCTTCTCTTTTCCGATCAGATCCTGCAGCTTTCTGTAATTCAGGATTTCTATTGCGGCCAATGCCCCTGCTCTGCAGCCGGCCAGCTGCTCTTCAAAATACCGGCGGTTTCTTAGACCAGTCACCGGATCGATATATTCCTTGTCCTTTTGAAAAGTCGGCAGGGCAATGTGCCGTTTACTCGTAAGAGCCTCATTCTCTACCCGGACCTCCGCCTCCAGGCAGTACTCTTTGCCTTGAAAAAGGAGCGGATGTGCAAGCATGAGATAAGTCCCGTCAGCCCTGTGCTGAATCGCAATATCCTTGCCTCCTCTTGCCATAGCTCTTGCAGCCAGACAATCCCTGCAGCGTTCGTTCATCCCCCAATGTTTCCAGCAGAAACCATCTTCCATATTCTCGGGATCGCTGCGAAAAGGTTCTACAATACTTCGACTTGGTACATTTACAATATGGACCTTATCAAAAATCTTCTCATACTCCGCCATGCGAAATTCCAGTTCCGCTGCAGTCAGTTTCCAGGATGATGTCTCATCGATCTCTACCCGGCCGACCGTTACCGCCAGGAGCCGGTACTGCGAATAGGTCTCCTTTCGGCTTGCTGATCCGTATCCGACTTTGGTCAGTATGGCATGCCCGTCAATCTCATGAATCCGGTCGATCTGCCGCATACACTGTTTCATCCGTTCATCGAAATTTGCCCTGGAGGGCGCAGTCTTTCGAAGGATGGCAAAAGTCCCCTTCTGCACGCGGGCTACCGTACAATTCTCCTGAAAAGAAATCTGAAGGATGTCCGCGATCTTAAGGATCAGGTTCTCTGCAGAAAGCATGCCGAAAGAATCATAGATTCTGTCATAGGAAGGGAAAAACAGTATGCCGAGACTATAATCTTCCCGATTTTTCTGATAGTTGTCCTCGTAGGCGGATAAGGCAGACAGGAATCCCTGAATGGACAGAAATCCCGTGACAGGATCCTTCATCAGGTTTGCTTCCGCTGCCCTGGCCTTGGGCAGAAGCTTATCCGCATCAACAAAATAACCCATCAGGCCGACAATCTTACCGTCTTTGTAGACCGGGAACTTTGTCGCCTGAATATTCCTGATGATCCCATTTAAAACATTCTGGCCGGGGACGGAATAAACCGTGCTTCCCTGCGTGATCACTTTCAGCTCATCTTCTTTGTATAAGCTTCCGTCAATATGCCAGCCCTGGTCCTCGTCTGTTTTCCCCATGATCTCCTTTTCCGAGTCAAAGCCATAGAAATTCAGGAAGGATCTGGAAGCTCCGAGGAATCTCCTCTCCCGGTCTTTCCAGAAGAAGTGGATCCTGGACTGCTCCATCAGAGCCGTAAAAAGAAGATGCTCCATTTCCATGCGGTTACCGAGTTTTTTCTCTTCCCTTGCCAGACTGCCCCAGTCATCCTGCCAGAGCAGGCGAACCAGATCTTCAGGATTCTCGGCAGCCGAAACAGCAGCAGGCTTAATACAAAAGAGGCAGGTCTCCTGATTGATGCCCGGGATCCGAACCCAGGTAAATTCCATCCATTGAATGGAACCGTCTTTCTGGATCATACGGTAAAGTGCGTTGAAACTGTCCCTTTTCAAGCGAATCATCTCTTGACTGATGCAGGAATAGCCGGAATTCTCCCGGAAACGATCCTGGTCCTTGAAGTAGATCCGGTTCCAGATCAACTCCAGAACCCGTTTCCCGATATAGGTATCTCCCGGATTCTCCCCATCCACTGAGGACTGGATCACCTGGATTTCCTGCTTTGTGACATTGACCAGATAGATATCCTCATAAGACTGGATCAGACTTCGAAGAACCGGATCGAAACGGACGATGTCTCCCTTCTCCTCTCTCGTGGCATCCGTACATTCCACCAGAAGCATAGAGCCTGTGACGCTGTCTGCCAGTTTCTTCATTCGAATTCTGAGATAATGTCCCATGTAGAAGAGATAGGCTGTCTCGATCGCATTACTTAAGATCGCAGACCGGATCAATTTCAGAATTCTTTCACTGGTGAAGGACTGATTCCGATTCAGGGCATCTTCAATGCCCTTCTTTCCTGTCAGACCATTCTCCATCAGGATCTCTCGAAAGGCCTGATTCTGATAGTAGAGCCGGATCTGATCGTCATGGAAGGAAATCATCGCACGCGGTTCTTTCACATTTAAGTCGATCTGTCCGACTTCATCGAAGAAGTCTTTTTCCGCCTGATTTTCAAACACGAGATTTCGATTCTCTAATTTGATCAGTAACTGATCCAAGGGCAGGGGCCTGGAGTAGTAATAACCCTGAATTTTCTCACAGCCCATTTCCCGTAAGGCATCCAGCTGTTCTTCTGTCTCCACTCCTTCTGCCAGCGTGTGAACGCCCAGCTCCTTGGCCATCTGAATGACCGACCGCACGATGGCCAGAGACTTCTTACTACCATTTAAGAGAAAACCGCGGTCCAGTTTGATCTCATCAAAATCAAAATCTTTCAGTGAATTCAGAGAAGAAAAAGCAGAGCCGAAGTCATCCATCCAGACTTCATATCCGGCATTATGAAAACGGCTCATCTGGTCCCGGATCTTCTCCGGGGCATCCATAACGGTCGTCTCCGTAAGTTCCACACAGATCCATTCGGGATGGAGTCCCTTCTTTTTTACCATGCTGCTGACCAGTTGGAAGGGATCCATCACATCAAAATCTCTTCTGGAAAAGTTCACGGAAACAGGAACGATGGCAAGTCCCCGGTCATAGCGTTCCTTTAACATGGAAGTCACCTGATCCACAACGTAACTGTCCAGTTTATAGGACAGATGCCTCTCCTCAAGAAGAGGAACAAAATCCGCCGGCGAGATCAGACCATATTTGGGATCATCCCAACGAGTCAAAGCCTCCAATGAGCAGACCATCCCATTCAAAGTCCGGATCACCGGCTGATAATAGATCTTAATATAGGAGTGTGAAATCGCTTCATCAATGGCGGATTGGATATAATGTCTTTTCTCCAGACTCTCCCTTAGCTCATTGGTGAAGTAGCACAGATAATGCATACTGTCATTTCGCAGCTGGTCGCAGGCTATCTTCGCCATGTCCAGATTCTCGGCTTGCAGATCTGTTTTCGCTACCACGAGAATCCCGGTCAGAAGGTTCAGGCTGAAGCTGTCCCTGAGATGAAATACCCTGTCATGGGCCAGACTGACCTTTTTCTCCAATCCCTCTATATCCTCTGAAAGGCAGGCAAAATGATCCGCCGACAGGCGAGCCGTCCCTTCCTTCCCGAAAACATCCGATAAGACCTCTGCGACATCTTTGAGACAGCGGTCGCCTTCTTTCATCCCAAAGGCTTCGTTATACATTTTGAAGCCGGAAATATTAAAATACAGAAGTACGGCCCTGCCCCGGTCCTCCTCTTCTTTTGCGCGATATGCCCATTCTTTCAAAAGACAAAGCATATACGACCTGTTATAGGAACAGGTGATATAATCTTTGTATTCGATCTCCTTATCCCTGATATGACCCATACCCTCTCCTGTCTGACAAATGTTTCCTTCGATTCGGAAGGAATGAACAGATCCGCTCCCGAGATCTTCGAACAAGTCAGCCTCTGTCAGTTCTAAGCTTAAATGAAAGTTCGGATTTCCTGAATCAGGACCTCCGGCTCAAGCGGTTTATAAAGATAGGCATTGATACCGCTTTCCCGAAGCTCCGTTGACAGGCTCCTTCGAAGGGTATCCGCCGTGATTGCAATGACCGGAACGGTCTTAGCCTTTTCGGATGGAAGAGAACGGATCTGCCGCGTCGCTTCCAGACCATTCATATTCAGCATCACAACATCCATGAGGATGAGATCGATCCGGTCTTCATTTTCCTGATATATTTTTAAGGTTTCCTGACCATCGCCGGCCAGAATCACACACATTCCATAGCTTGTAAGAATGCGGGAGATCACTTCCTGATTGATCCGGTTGTCCTCTGCGAGCAGGATCCATTTGCCGGCCAGATCCGACATATTCCCCCAGCTTGCAAGGTTCTTCTCCCTTCTGCCCTCTTCCATTTCACAGGGGAAAGAGAGGGATATGCCGCCTGCTGTCATTCGATATGCCACATTGGGAATACCCATAGCCTCAGCATAGAAGAAGAGACGAAGGAGACTGACCGAACGGTCATCCAGACCGACCGGCATGATGCCGATCCCTCGCTGGCGGATCATCCGATAGAGGGTCTTCATTTCCACAAAATGATCCTGGGTGAGAGCAGAATCCGTAAGTTCGGCTGAAAATTCAAATTGAATTTTTCCGTCTTCCCTGCCAAGCCTTTTTCCTTGCATGGTCACGGTGCTGTTGGGATTGGAATATCGTACAGCTACCTGGAGAAGAGAATTCATGAGAGAAAAGGCCTGCTTCCGATCGATCCGTACCGGAGTCCCCGATAGTTCCGCCAGGTAATTCCGCAGAATCACGTGCCGGTCCTGACATTCCTGCCGCATCTCGGCAAGAAGGCCCTCGATCAGATGATCTAATTCCACGTTTTCTGTCTCCCGGACGGACTTTTCCACATTCCGGAGATAGAGATCCATAATACCGGCCGTAGAATCCTTTAATTCTCTGCCCAAAAGTGAGATCCTGGCAAAGATCTGATCAACCTTCCCGGAAGCGGCGGACCGAAAGTTTTCTTCCCGCCCGTCTCTTACCAGGCCCTGCAGAGAATTCAGGGTGGTGCGGATCCGGTTGTCCAGATATTCCAGGAGGAAATCACGGTCGTCTTTGGACTGTGATTCTGCCGGCTTGCCTGTCGAATGATCCTTTGGCTTTTCTTCCGATTTTTCTAGAATCTTTTCCGAATCCATTACACTCTTCCTCCTTGGAGCAGTCTCTTTCCTCTAGACGATCATCCATTTTTATTTTTTAGCTCTCAAAGTCTGCATATTTTCATATCTTTTGGCGAGCTTTTGACCCTGTCATCATACTTTCCAGTCTAAATTCTCCTGATATCATTTTCAAGTCCGAAAACTTCCTCACGATCCAGTCTCCTGGCCTCTCCTTCCGAGAGTTTCGGGTCTAAAACCAGGCTCCCCATCTGTAGTCTTTTCAAGGTCAGAACCTCCATGCTGACCGCTTCAAACATGCGCTTGATCTGATGAAATTTTCCTTCGTGAATGGTGATCCGGACCAGGCTCTGATCCCCCTCTACTGACAAGACCGATAATCCGGCCGGCGCTGCGGTAAAATCCCCGTCAAGGACCAGACCCTCCCGGAAAGCTTCCACTTCCTTCGATCCGACTCTTCCCAAAACAAGAGCCTCGTATACTTTATCCACATGGCTTTTCGGTGCAAGGAGCCGGTGAGCCATATCTCCGTCATTGGTAATGAGAAGAAGTCCTGTCGTATCCTTATCCAGCCGGCCGACCGGGAAGAGGTCCGTCCGCCGGTCCTCTGGCAAAAGGTCTAAAACCGTCTTCTGCCTCTTGTCAGACGTAGCGGAAAGGACTCCGGCCGGCTTATTCAACATAAAATATTGAAATTCCTCATAGATCACCGGCCTGCCGAAATAAGTCACCCGGTCTTCCTTGGAAACCGGGGCAGCCGGATCCCGGACAGGGCTTTGGTTTACAGTGACATTTCCTTTTCGGATGGCCTTCTTTAAGTTGCTTCTGCTGTCCAGATTCATATCCGAAAGGAGTTTATCCAGCCGCATTATATTTCCTCCACTTCCAGGATGTCATCGAATGAAATAGAGACCGTCCCGACGTCTTCCACAATAAGGTCTAAGAAGCCATGATCGACAGCGGTCACAGGGCGGACGGCAGAGACGGTTCCGAAAAGGTTTTGGATCTGGCCGCCTTTCTTCCTCGGATCCTTTCGGAAACAGGTCAGACGGATCCTCGTGCCGGGTTTTTCCGATAATTCCTGCAGGCGATAACCGATGGCATCTTTTTCTTCCTCCGTAAGGACTGGCTTATCCTCCGTCAGCCGGCCCTCCTCCCGGATCTCATTCTCATAACCTGTCAATGCAGCAAAGGGATTGAACTGGGCCGCTCTCTTATCCATGGACAGGTGGGGATGCCGGCGAGGACCAGTCCAGTCCAGGTCAATCAATTGTCGGATCTCATCTCTCATGCCTTATGACCTCCGATGGAACGATTCCTTTCTCGCTGTGTTGCGCCTTCTTCCAGATCAATGCCCTTCATAACCACATTTTTCCCGTATTTTTCCTGGAGTTTTAAGATGGCTTCCTGAGCCTTCCGGTCTTTTCTGCGATCGATGGATTGTTCTCCGACCCGGTTCCCGGAGCGACCCCGGGCATCGAGCCTTCCGGTTTTCATTTGCCCTTCAGCTTCTTGACCATGCTCCTTGGGATCCTCGAAGAGGTCAAAAATGGATAATTGTCCCTTCTTAATGACATCCGGCTCTTCCTCCCGAATCCGATCCGCCACAAGATACATGCGACGGACCAGAAGATCCGGATCCACGATCCGATCAAAGAGGCGGACTGTGGCTTCCGCAATCTCCCGATTGGAATTGGTCTCTATTTCCAAACGCTTTGTTCCATGAGCGGCCTTCGGGATCTTACGACCGTAACGGTCCGTGACAATGGGCCCGTGATAGTTCCTTCGCCGGTCCGCATCCGTCAGATTCTCGATATCGTAACCGACCGTCAGGACGATGCTGCCAGCCAAAAAGTGTTTTCGAACCAGATCCAGTGCCAGGACTTCTGCCATCTCCCGGATAACCAGGCGGGCCTTTTCATAAATATAAGGCGAAGCCAGGACCTGTCCTTGCGAGACGGACTTGGGCTTTGGTTTTAATTTCTTAATATCCCGGATGGTACAGGGTTCATAGCCGAAGGCATGATCCAGGAGGAATTCCGCATTGACGCCGAATTCCCGGAAAAACCAGTCTTCATTATGGACTGCCATGAAGGCCACAGACCCCATGGTATGCATGCCGTTTTTCTCCAGTCTTCTGGCGATGCCGGGACCAAGCCTCCAGAAATCCGTGAGAGGCCTATGATCCCATAGTTTCTCCCGGTAGGATCGAACCGAGAGTTCAGAGATCCGCACCCCGTCCTGATCCGGCGGGATATGCTTTGCCATGACATCCATAGCGACCTTGGCCAGATAGAGATTGGGGCCGATGCCTGCTGTTGCTGTGATTCCGGTCTCCTCTAAGACCTTATGGATCATGGCCATCGCCATCTCATGCGGGTCATTGTGAAAGCTGTGGAGATAGCCTGTCACGTCCATGAAGACCTCATCTACCGAATAGACCTGAATATCTTCCGGTGCTACAAAACCAAGATAGATTCCGTAGATCTGTCGGCTGACTTCCATATAGCGGGCCATATGAGGCGGGGCAATCCGAAAAGTCACAGGGTCTTTGGGACGCTTTGCATTGATCCGGTCAATTACCTGATTCACTTCGAAAAGCCTGGCCCGACCGGGGATCCCGTAAGCTTTCAGGGAAGGAGAGACGGCAAGACAGATGGTTTTCTCCGTCCGGGTTGGATCTGCAACAACCAGATTTGTCGTCAGAGGGTCCAGACCCAGATCCCGGCAAGCGACTGAGGCATAAAAGGATTTCAGATCGATCGCGATATAGGTCTTATCATCCGTCTGTCCCAAGGCCGGGACCTCCTTTCTGCTTTTTAGCCGATGGTTGTCTGTTTTATCGTATGCTGTTTTTCGGCTTCTTATTTCAGAGACTTTCTTGTATCTAAAGCAGCCGCGATCTCATCCGCTACGAAGACACCCGATGCCGAGGCATGCGACAGGGAATGGGTCACGCCGGATCCGTCTCCGATCATGAAGAGTCCCGGATAGCTGGTCTCCAGCCGCTTATTTAACTGCACTTGCATATTATAGAATTTGACTTCGACGCCATAGAGGAGGGTATCATCGCCGGCAGTACCCGGAGCGATCCGGTCCAGAGCATAGATCATTTCAATGATGCCATCCAATATCCGCTTGGGAAGAACCAGAGACAAATCTCCCGGAGTTGCCTTCAAAGTCGGCCGAACCGTACCCTCTTCGATCCTCTTTTCTGTTGACCGTCTTCCTCTCTCGAGATCGCCGAACCTCTGTACGATGACGCCTCCGCCCAGCATATTGGACAGACGGGCAATCGATTCACCGTATCCATTGGAATCATGGAAAGGCTCAGAGAAATGCTTGGATACAAGAAGTGCGAAATTCGTATTTTCCGTTTTCTTGGCCGGATCTTCGAAGGAATGGCCGTTGACCGTCACAATTCCATTGGTATTTTCATTGACGACGATCCCGTTCGGATTCATGCAGAAAGTCCGCACCCGATCCTCGAACTTCTTGGTCCGATAAACGATCTTACTCTCATACAGCTCGCTGGTCAGATGTTCAAAAATCGGCGCCGGAAGCTCTACCCGGACGCCCAGATCCACCCGGTTGGAGCTGGTCTCGATCTCGAGGTCCCGGCAGACCGATTCCATCCACTTAGAGCCCGACCGGCCGACAGAAACGATACAATTCTTCGAAACTGCTGTACCACGCTCGGTATGGATCCGGTAAATGTAAGGCGACGCCATACATTTCTCCGAAGATGCATCGTTGGCCTCTCCGGAAGTCTTCGGATCGACCGGCAGGGCTTCAATGCGGCTGACCGGCGTATTGAAATAGAAATCAACATGATCCTTCAAGATGTCATAGAGATGCTCGAGAACGACATAATTCTTATCGGTTCCCAGGTGGCGGACCGAAGCGTCCAGAAGCTGGAGGCCATTCTGCATGCAGAGTGTCTTGAAATGGGAACCGGCAGTCGAGTAGAGATGGGTGCCTTCGCCGCCGTTTTCCATATTGATCCGGTCAACATACTTCATGAGTTCAATGGTCTTCTCCCGACCCAGATATTCATAGAGAGTGCCGCCGAAGTCATTGGTGATATTATATTTGCCGTCTGAAAAGGCCCCCGCACCGCCGAAACCGTTCATGATCGAACAGGTCTTGCAATGGATGCAGGACTTGATCTTCTTACCATCGATCGGGCAATGCCTTTTCTCTAACGGCATGCCTTCCTCGAAGAGACCGACCGAAAGACCCGGCGCCTTCTTCACAAGTTCATAAGCCGCATAGATCCCGCCGGGGCCGGCGCCGATAATAATGACATCATATTTCTTATCTGTAAATTCTATAGACACTGGTAACTCCTGTTCAAGTTAAGGTTTGAAAGGTTCTGCTTTTATGCTTATAAAGCCGCTTTCCATCGTTTTCGGACAAGAAAAGCCTTAATTTTATTTTACTCAAAAATACGATTTCATCAATCCAAACCTTGCCGCTCCTGAAATCGGTATATAAATAATTCTATCACTCCATGCGTATATCATGCTGGAAAAAGGCTTTTTTCCAGTCCCGGGACAGAAGGACCATCGATTAACCGTCCTGGAATCATTGAATCAAAGCAAATGTGAAACAATTGTGAATTTTCTGTCAGATAATTGACTACTGCTTTAAATGATGCTATTTAAGAATCAGACAGTTTGAATTATTACTAATCAGAAAGAACTTTATTTTTTATTCAATTGATGAGGTGCTTGTATGATGAAAAATAGTTTGAAACCAGTCTTATTCATTCCAATCGCTTCGCTATGTGTCGTGACTTCCATTCTATGCGTAGGATGTGGGCAGAAAGCATCCTCTTCTACTTCAAATAAGAGAGTAACAAGTGTTTCTGCAACTGCTGCAGAAAAAAGTGATAAGCCGATCAGCCTATCGACGGGCAGGGCAAGCTCAACCGTAATGGATTCCGAAGATCCAAACAGAGAATATGCTATGGAACTTGACACGGACTCCGATTACAACAAGCTCGCCATGAATCTGTCGCAGCTGGTTTCAGATTCTGATCTTATTGTGAAAATAAAAATCAAGGCTGTGAAATCTTTCGTGAATGATAATGGTATGATTCAGACCGAGGTTACTCCGGAGGTACTGAAAACGCTCAAAGGGAACTATGATGGGCAAAAATTGTATGTCAATGGCGGTGAAATGCTCTATAGCGAATATGCTGCAAATGAAATCATTCAAAAGTCCCTTGCAGGGCACGAAGATCCGTCGGGTAACGCTGCTCAGAAATATGTAAAACAGACTGTAGACAATCAGTACATTCTTTCTCCTGGTGAGGAATATATCTTCTTTGCACAGAAGAGAGCCGACAGCGGTCTATATTTCTCGACATATGCTTATCAGGGGACCTTCAAACTCACGAATGGAAAAGTAGAGAACCAGGCTATCACGAAAGATTCGCTACTGACAGACATTGAGAAGAGCATGAATGGATCCGGAAAAGTTCTGAAAGCTGCTAATCCCGGATCAGGCACGCCGTCCTTTGAAGAAAGCGGATTTGAAAAACTGCTTGTTTCTTATCAATAAGCGAAATATCAAATATGCTGACAAATTTTCATAAGGTTCGTTTTCCGGCATATCTTCCATACACTCTTCTTTCGAACCAGATATAAGACTTGAACAAACATTCCAATAAAGCAAACTCCATCCATAATAAGGGAGTGCGGACATTTTCTTGGACTGCCTAAATAGCAATTCCAA
>JAQXPG010000015.1 GCA_029100405.1 Lachnospiraceae bacterium
TTTCTTCTACCGGTTCCGTAATACTTGTTATCAGCCATTATTCGATACCCTCCTCAAGGATTAAAATGTTAAAGTTTCCGGCTTCTGAGCTGCATGCTTGTGATCCGGTCCGGCATATACGAATAACTTCTTGTATTCTTCACGGCCAAGGGGTCCCTTCGGGAGCATTCCCTTAACTGCCATCTCGATGACTCTCTCAGGATGCTTCTGGAGCATTTCCTTCAGAGTGGTGGACTTCAGTCCGCCGACATAATCAGAATGTCTGTAGTAAACCTTCTGATCCAGCTTCTTACCGGTAACCTTGATCTTCTCAGCGTTTACAACGATGACATAATCACCGGTATCAGCATGAGGGGTATAGATTGCCTTGTTCTTGCCTCTTAAAACTCTTGCGACGTTAGAAGCAAGGCGGCCAAGTGTCTGGCCTTCAGCGTCAACGACATACCATTTTCTCTCAACCTTAGTCGGGTTCGGCATATAAGTCGAATTGTTCATTAGAGCTTCCTCCTTAAATCAGGTTCATGCGCTTTCCTCCGGGAAATGTACCAAACCGGATTCCATACGCTCTATATAGTCAAAGGCTGCTCCGGGGCTTTGGAACATACCTTCTGAAACTACATCAGCCTTTACATTTTATTACGGTTTTCCTTTAGTGTCAAACGATTTCTCGTAATTTCTTGCCGAAAAATACACAAATTATTTTCGAATTTCTTATCTATTATTCACAAGCAAAAATGAATGTCAAAAATATCTTCTACTACTCTCCTTCAAACTCTGTCCCGATCAAAAATATCTTCTACTGCTCTCCTTCAAACTCTGTCCCGATCAAAAAGAGTCCTTTTGCCGGTGCCGTCGGTCCGGCCAGACTCCGGTTCTTTGCTTCCAGGATTTCTTTTATGGACAGGGGACTCATAGCGCCCCGTCCGACTTCGATCAGAGTGCCTGCGATGATCCGGACCATATTATAGAGGAAGCCGTCGCCTGTGACACGGATCCTGACATCCATTTCTGTCAATTCCGGGTGGTCTGTTCGCTGATCCGAAGGACCTGCCTGCAGCAAATGCTCCGATCCGCCAAAGTTTTCCACTCTCCGGTATCTTTCCGGTTCCAGAGAGTCATGCCTCTCCCCTGTGACCTGCAGTTCATAAATCGTCCGCACACGGCTTGTCACCTGGGCATGGACCGAGGAAAAACTCGTAAAATCATGCTTCCCGACCAAAAGATCCGCTGCCTTCTGCATGGCTGTAAGATCCAGGGCTACATGAACCGTATGGAAATAATAGCGGTCCGTCGGAAGCAGAGTCCTTGCCACCCGGATCCGGTATTCATAAGTCTTTCTGGATTTGATCTTATGAGGATGGAAATCCTCTGCCACAGCACTTGACGATAGGACACGGACATCTTCCGGAAGCCTTACATTTAATGCCGGGGCGATCCTCTCCACCGGCATCCTGGTCTCGATATCGAAGACCGCCGGATTTCCGTAAGAATGCACACCTGCATCCGTCCGGCTGCCACCGATCAAATCAATTTCTCTTGAAAAGAGGTCCGCCAAAGCCTTCAAAAGTTCCCCTTCCACGGTTCTCTGGCCGGGCTGCTTCTGCCAGCCGGCAAAATCTGTGCCATCATAGGCAACTTTTATGAGGACCCGCATCAGAAACGCACCCCGAGACCGATGACAAGGGCCAGGAATAGGATAAGGCAGCCATAGGCATAGCCGTCCCTTCTCTCATAGTGGAGCGGTTTCATCTTGGTCCGGCCTTCGCCGCCATTATAACAGCGGGCTTCCATGGCTAGAGCCAGATCATTGGCCCGGCGAAAAGCACTGACAAAAAGCGGCACCAGAAGAGGTACCATGGATTTGGCCCTTTGGACAATATTTCCGGTATCAAAGGAAGCTCCACGGGCCATCTGCGCCTTCATGATCTTGTCCGTCTCATCGATGAGGATGGGGATGAAACGAAGAGCGATGGACATCATCATAGCGATTTCATGAACCGGGACCTTGATATAGGTTAAGAAATGCAGACCGGACTCCAGGCCGTCCGTCAGCTGATTTGGCGTGGTCGTCAGCGTCATGATGGAGCTTCCGATAATCAACAGGATCATTCGCGCTGTCATAAGGGCTGCATTCTTGATACCTTCCTCTGTAATGGTAAGGAAAGCCCAGTGGAAGACCACTTTGCCCGGCGTCAGGAAGAGATTGAAGACTGCTGCAATCACGATCAGAAGGACAATGCCGCGAAGCCCCCTTACCATAAAGGAAAAGGGCACCTTCGAAAGGGCAATGATGATAAGCAGGCAGACCGTCACAAAGAGGATGGCAATCGGATTGTCCGCAATAAATAGCGCAATAATATAGACCAGGGTCGCCAGAAGCTTGGTCCGCGGATCCATCCGGTGCAGAATGGAGTCCGCCGGATAATATTGTCCCAGTGTAATATCTCGAAACATAATGCTGCCTTTCGCAAATATCTGTGCCACATCTGGCATCAGGTTTTACTTTGTCTCTTTCGCCCGAAAGACCCGAAGGATCTCCTCCCGGGCTTCATCGACCGTTGTACAGTCGACATCGACCGGAAAACCTGCCTTCTTCAAGTCATGCATGACATAAGTCACCTGGGGTGCGGCCAGGCCGATCTCCTCCAGATCCTTGTAATGGCGGAATACCTCACGCGGTGTCCCGTCGTATTTCGGCCGCCCCTTGTCCATAACAAGGATCCGGTCAACATAATTTGCCACATCTTCCATGGAGTGAGAGACCAGAACAATGGTATTCCCGTGCTCATGAAGATCCCGGATCAAATCCAGAATTTCATTCCGGCCCGCCGGATCCAGGCCGGCCGTCGGCTCGTCCAAAATCAGGATCTCCGGATGCATGGCAAGAACACCGGCGATCGCCACCCGGCGTTTCTGTCCTCCTGACAATTCAAAGGGAGACGCATCATACTGGGCTTCCGGGAAGCCGACCGCTTCCAAAGCCTCCCTTGCCCTCGTTTTGATCTCTTCTTCCGACAGTCCCTGATTCTTAGGTCCGAAGCAGACGTCTGCGAAAACCGTCGTCTCAAAAAGCTGGTGCTCCGGATATTGGAAGACCATACCGACCTTGGTTCGAAGACCCTTCAAATCATAGCCGTCTGCATAGATATTCTGATCATTAAAATAGATCTGCCCGGAACTTGCCTTCAAGAGACCGTTCAAATGCTGAACCAGGGTTGATTTCCCGGATCCGGTATGACCGATGATGCCTAAGAACTGGCCGTCTTTGATCTCCAGACTGACGTCATCCAAGGCTTTGATCTCGTAGGCTGTGCCGCTGCTGTACCGATAAGTCACATGCTCTAAGCGAAGTCCCATGCCTTTTACTCCTCCCCTGCTGCCATACGTAAGGCTTCTACCAGTTCCTGACGTGTCAGTATCCCCTCCGGGATATCCAGGCCGGCCTCGCGGAGTTCATGTGCCAGAAGCGTTACCTGGGGAACATCCAGGCGGAAGGACTTCAACTTGTCGACATCAGAGAAGATCTCTCTGGGCTGACCGCGCATAACGACTTTGCCCTGGTCCATGACATAAACATAGTCCGAGCCCACGACTTCCTCCATATAATGCGTGATGAGGATGATCGTAACGCCCTTCTTCTTATTCAGCTCATGCACTGCAGCAAGAACCTCTTTCCGTCCGTCCGGATCCAGCATGGCTGTCGGTTCATCGAGAACAATGCACTTGGGTTCCATTGCCATGACACCGGCAATGGCCACTCTCTGCTTCTGCCCTCCGGAAAGTTTATTGGGAGAATGCTTCCGATATTCCCACATACCGACAGATTTCAAACTTTTCTCAACCCGTTCCCAGATCTCATCGGTCGGAACACCGATATTCTCCGGGCCGAATCCGACATCCTCTTCGACAACACTGGCAATGATCTGATTGTCCGGATTCTGGAAGACCATGCCGGCTGTTTTTCGGATGGGAAGAACATTCTCTTCCAGAGAAGCATCCTTGCCATCGACATAGAGGCTTCCTCCGGTCGGCGCTAAAAGAGCATTCAAATGCTTTGCCAATGTCGACTTTCCGGAACCGTTATGGCCCAGGATGGAAATAAACTGACCGGGGCGGACATCCAGATCGACATGATCCACCGCAGTCAGGATCCGCTCTACATTTCCCTCTTCATCCCGCTGGACATATTCATGAGAGAGGTCGACCGCCTCGATAATGTTGTCATATTTCTTATTCTTGTCTGCCACTGTTTTCGTCTGCTTTCTTCCCGGCTCTTAACTCTGTAACAAATTCCTCGATCCGATCGACCGCCTTCTCCAGATCTTCCAGAGAATAGGCATAAGAGATCCGGATAAATCCCTCGCCACAGTCACCGAAGGCAGTCCCCGGTACGACGGCGACCTTCTTAGTCTTCAGAAGTTGTGTTGCAAATTCATCACTGGTCATCCCGAATTCCTTGATGGAAGGGAAGATATAGAAGGCTCCGAAAGGCTCGAAGCACTGGAGCTGCATCTTCTTGAAACGATCCATGAGATAGCGGCGGCGGTGGTCATACTCCTCCCGCATCTTGTCGACCTCATCCTGACAGTTTCTTAATGCCTCAACTGCCGCATACTGGCTGTTGGTCGGCGCACACATGATGGCAAACTGATGGATCTTCAACATCTGAGACAGAAGTTCCCGCGGAGCACAGGCATAGCCCAGCCGCCAGCCGGTCATGGCATAAGCCTTGGAAAAGCCGTTGATATAGACCGTCCGTTCCTTCATTCCGGGCAAGGCAGCAATGGAAACATGCTTTTCCAGATAAGTCAGTTCCGAATAGATCTCGTCTGTAAGAATAAAGAGGTCGTGTTTCTTCACCACTTCGGCAACCGCTTCCAGATCAGCTTTCTCCATGACGGCGCCCGTCGGGTTGTTCGGATAAGGAAGGATCAGGACCTTGGTCCTTTCCGTGATCGCATCCTCCAGCTCCTCTGCCGTCAGCCGGAATTCATCCTCCTCTTTCAGAGGAATGTAGACCGGTTTTCCACCGGCAAGGATCGTGCAGGGTCCGTAACTCACATAAGATGGCTGAGGAATCAACACCTCATCCCCCGGATC
The DNA here is from genome assembly GCA_029100405.1 of Lachnospiraceae bacterium. Taxonomy (GTDB): domain Bacteria; phylum Bacillota; class Clostridia; order Lachnospirales; family Lachnospiraceae; genus Lachnocurva. The sequence continues at coordinate 5,101 of JAQXPG010000015.1, forward strand.
CAGCATGGCACGGAGAGCCACATCAATGGCCTCCGATCCGCCGACGGTTACCATGATTTCAGAGCTCGGGCTGTAATAGAGCTGATAGCGGCGCTCCAGATATTTGGAGATCTCCTCCCGAAGCTGCTTCAAACCGGTATTCGACGTATAGAAAGTCCGCCCCTGTTCCAGGGAATAGATTGCCTCATCACGGATCCTCCAGGGCGTGTCGAAGTCCGGTTCGCCTACGCCAAGAGAAATCGCATCATCCATTTCATTTACGATATCGAAGAATTTCCGGATCCCGGAGGGAGCAATCCCCGTGATCGTCTGAT
>JAQXPG010000016.1 GCA_029100405.1 Lachnospiraceae bacterium
AGATGACTGTAATAACGGTCACTGGGAGCAGAGCCCATACCGCAGTAATCATCGAATCCTGCCTTCCATTCCAAAAAATCCGGATAGCCATGAAAAGGAGCGGTGCCGACCTCCAGATTTCCGTCGTCCCAACCATCCTGCAGCTGTCTTTGCTGATTTTGATAAGCCGCCATGATCGGCCGGATGGGTTTCTGAACGAAAATATTCTGATAAAACCGGTCATCCCCATGCAGACAGGTCATAAAGCCGAAGATCTCAACCCTGTGCGGAAAATGATAAGGGGTGTAACGCGGCGACGGCAAGGTCTTTGAGCCATTGTCTGTTCCGATGCCGATCGAGACCAGACTTCCGGCGATGAAATTGTGACAAACTGCAACTCCCTGGCAGGCCAGTTTCAATGCCCGATCCGACAGAAGCAGGTTATTATCGATCAAAGTCGGCCCATGTGAGATCTCAACGAAGATGTCTTCCCCCATACCGGCAAAGATCTCTCTTCTTTCTCGAAGGGCCTCTTCCTTCTCTTCTTCTGACATTCCTTCTTTTTCACAAGGGTCATTTTCAAAAGCCGCCAGAGTATTGTCGTGGAAGATATTCTGGCTGATCCGGCTTCCCTGGGCCTCCCAGTCCAGCCAGATCCCCCTGGTGCAGTGGTGGATATGATTTCTCCGGTAGATGCAGTCGATGGCGGCATGCATTTTGATCCCGCCGATCTCTGCTCCGGCCAGGTTCTGTTTATTATTGATATGATGGATATGACAATCCTCTATGATGGAAAAGGCTCCGCCCATATGTCCGACGATACCGTTTTGTCCACAATCATGGATCTGACAGCGGCGGATGATATGAGATCCGACCGTCTCTTTGGACCAGCCTTCTGCCTGGGCCTGGCAGACACACTCTCTCTGGGTCTGCGTTCCATCCTTATACTTCCATTTTAACCACTTGTTATCATTTCCCTCCTGCCGGTACTTGCCGAGAGAAATTCCGGCACATTTGGCTTCATAGATATCGCAGTCTTCAATGATCCAGCCTTTGGACCAATGCGGAGCGATCATACCTTCCTGATAAGCCGTAGGCGGAGCCCACTGTGTTGCAGCCTCCCGAACCGTGAATCCGGAAAGTGTAATATAATTCACTCCTGTCACTTCCGGTGCAAAGCAGGCCGGACGGACGCTGATCTCTACCTCCTCCTGATTCGGATCCTGATCTTGAAAATTACAATAAAAGATCGTCTGATCCTCACGAACTTCACTGTACCATTGATAGAGAGATCCCTGAGGATCCCAGGAAGCCGGTTGCATCTTCGGATGCAGGACCTCTTCCAAAGACCGCACCTCATAGAGAGACTTGTGATTCAAATAGACATCTCCCCGATGAGCGATATAGCCGCCCATAAACCAGTCACCGGATACCAGTTCCCGATATGGATGGAAGGAGCCGAAAATGGAATTGTCCACTGCTGCCCGCCAGGTTCCATTGCCCAGACTTTCCCAGTTCTTGACCGGTTCTGCTCCGGTGATGACTGCCTGAAGAGGTTCCACCGACTGATAAACAATTCTTTGCGTCTTTGTTCCCCCCTGCCGGGGATGTACATATTCCCGATAAATCCCGGGGAAAACCAGAACACGATCTCCCGGGCCCGCGAGATCTGCGGCCTCCTGAATCGTCCGAAAAGGGTGTTCCTCGGATCCGTCTCCTCCTGCTTTGGAGTTTTTATTTACATATATTGTCATCTTTTCTCCAATCTTTTATAAAGAATTCTTATAATAGTTAGGAATTTCCAGACGAATGATTTATAATAGTTTCATTATTCCTTTATCGTCATAACAAAGATAAGGAGGGGAGCACAAATGAGAACAGAGGAAGATCTGCCAATCAAATATGTCCAGCCGGATGCCTGGGACGGATCCGATCGTCGTGTCAATGGCGACCAGGAATTTGTCCGCTATCTCGGGAATTCACATATTCGGATCTGGTACAATATCCAGACAGAAGGCTATCCGCCCCATCACCATGCTGCCATGGAAATCATTGCCTGCATCAAGGATGACTATACGATTTCCTGTCAGAACCAGGTCTATCATCTGAATGAAAATGATCTCCTTTTTATTCCTCCTCATATGCCTCACCGACTCATGGGAAATCCTTCCGGAGCCAGATTTATCATGATTATAGATAGCTCCATGTTTTCCTGTTTCGCTGATTACAAGCTGATCCTTGCCCGTTTTAACCGGCCGCTCTATATTTCTGCGACGAAAGATCCGGTTTTCCATCACAAGATCTGGGAAGACATGAATCATATCACGGACCTCTATTTCGATCACAAGAATATGTGGGAACTCGCGATCTATGCCAGACTCCTCCATATCATTGCAAGTTTCGGCCGCCATTCTCTGAGGAAGAACGGTGATTCGACCGCTTCAAATTCCGGCGTGGTTTCGAAAAGCTACGATCGTTTCACGGAGCTTCTGGCCTATCTGGAGGATCATATCACGGAGCTTCTTTCCCTGGAACAGGCTGCAGAGTTCACCGGATACTCCAAATTTCACTTCTCCCGACTCTTTAAGGATTACACGGGTTCTACCTACCATGAATTCATTCAGGATCTTCGGATCCGAAAAGCCAAGGAACTTCTTGCTGATGAGAACTCGGTCACAGAAGTTGCCTACCAGACGGGCTTCCATGACCTCGCCTCCTTCAGCAGGGCATTTAAAAGCAATACCGGTATGACACCGACGAAATACCGTTCTCTTGCGGTACAGGAGACCTGAGGAACGAATGAACTTTTTATCCTTTGACCGACCCTAATGCAACGCCTGCGACAATATACTTGGACAGGCAGAGATATGCAATGATCAGGGGCAGGGCTGTAAGCGTCAGGCCCAGATAAACTGCTCCATATTCTGTCTTATAGATATCCCCTCGAAGGAGCGATACCATGATGGGCAAGGTATATTTCCTTTGATCCGTCAATAAAACCAATGGTGTAAAAAGGTTATTCCAGCTGGAAACAAAGCAGAAGATGGCCTGGGTTGCAATGGCTGGTTTCATGATGGGAAGAACGATCCGATTGAAAATAAAGAATTCTCTCGCACCGTCGATCCGAGCCGACTGAACGATCTCTTTACTTAAGGCCGGAATCATATACTGACGCATATAGAAAACCATGGCCGGGGATGCTATCGCCGGAAGGATCAGCATCGACAGATGGTTTGTCATATGAACCTTATAGACCATCTGATAGAAACCGATCATAGTGATCTGAGCCGGGATCATCATAATAGCCAGAATAAAGCGATAGAAGGCATCCCGCAGTTTCCATTCATAAATCACAAGTCCATAAGCAGTCAAAGTCGAGAAATAGGTTGCCAGAACTGTCGTCAGGACAGAGATGATCAGAGAATTCATGAAGCCGACAGCCGGGTTGAAGCTCTTTCCCAGAAGGACCTTCAGATTACTGAAAAAGTATCCGGAAGGGATCAGGGACAGGGCATGCTGCTGAATCTCTACGGTCGATCGGGTCGAATTCACGATCATGATAAGAAATGGCAGAATCGAGAGAATGGACAGGATGATACAGATAATGAAGATGATTGTCTTCTTCAATGTATGTGATTGCTTCATTGATCTGCCTCCTTTCCCTGCATTTTCGCCTTATAGGCACGGCGCAGTTCCTTTTCCCTCTGTTTTTTCTGTTTCTCCATAGCCTCTTCATCCCGGTCTCTTAAAAGCCAGAAGAGAACGATAGAAGCCAGAACAATAATAACAAACATGATCATCGAAGCCGCTGCCGCCCGGTTATACATATAAGCTCCGGAAAAGGCCTGGTTGTAAATAAAGACTCCTGTGGTCATCGTTGCGTTATCCGGGCCTCCCAGGAGAAAGAGCTTCGGGATATCGAACATATTCAAGCCGCCGATCAGGCTGGTTACCATGGTATATAAGAGGATGGTCTTGATATTCGGCAACGTCACAAGCCAGAAAGTCTGCCATCCATTGGCTCCATCGACCTCGGCTGCCTCGAAAATTTCCGGATTGATTCCAAGCACACCTGAGATCAGAATAATCATAGTATAGCCATACCACATCCAGGTCTGAATAAAAATGACAATGCTCTGAGCCACCTGTTTATTGACCAGGAAATTCACAGGCTTTGAAAAAATACCGATCCGAGTCAGAATATCGTTGACCGGCCCCATGGGATATCCGAAAAGTGCATTAAACAGGATGGCTATGGTTGCTGCAGTAATAATATTCGGCATATAGAAGATGACCTTGAATATGCCTTCCCCGGGCACCTTGAATCTGCGATCGGTAAACCATGCTGCAAGCAAGAGTGCCAGAAGAAGCTGTGGAATAAAATTCAGCACCCACATTTTAAGGGTATTCTTAAATGCTGTCTGAAATGTAGGGCTGGACAGAATTGTCTTAAAATTGAGAAAGGGATCCTTCAGAAAGTGGATCTCCGTTGTTCCGATGCCCTTCAGATCTGTAAATCCGATGACTGCCGTATACAGCGTCGGATACAGAGAGAAGATGAGAAAAGCTATCACAAAAGGAATACTGAAGAGGTATCCATATTTTGCATAGCGGTTATGCTGCGTCTTCATGTCGTTTTCCCCCTTTATATCTCTGACAAGGGTTGCAGGGCAGGCCTTGGCACTGCCCTGCGAAAGTATGAAAAAGGTGTATTTTGTGTGTTTTTGTATTTTTGTGTATTTTTTGGTAGGGAAAGAGAGATTACTTTGCTGACTCGATGCCAAGGTTGTCATTCACGGTCTGCTTAAAGTCCTTGATGGCATCGTCCCGGCTCTTCTGTCCGGATGCATAGGCACGAACCTGATCTCTCCAGATCTGGTTAATGGATTCATCGTACTGGGTCAGATTCTTACCGTTTGCATATTTGTTGGCAGGTACGAAATAATCAAACATATTCTGACCGCCCAGGAAATCCATGGATCCATCTGATTTACTCATAACCGTTCCGGAAGCAACTGCATCCTTGGTTCCGCCGGCGCCGTTTAAGGTTCCGTTTGCCCACTTATACTGAAGAGAATTTTCATCGGTCTGCAGGGTGATCCAATCAATGATATCCTTTACAGCAGACTTCTTACTCTTATCCATTTCCTTATTGGCCAGAAGCCATGTGCCGCCCCAGAAGAAACCAACCGGAGAATCGCATACAGCCCAGTCGCCATAGGTGCCTTCGCCTGCTTTTTCTCCGCCACAGTTCTTGGCGATTGTGTAGTTAATAAGCCATGCCGGTCCGAAGAAACCGAATACCGGTTTCGGCCCTTCGCCTTTCATATCTGCAAACCAGGCATCCTGCCAGTCCTGAGTTACATTGGACCAGCCCTTGTCGGTCAGATTCTTCGAGATATCTAAGAAAGCTTCCCTCTTCGGATCGATCTGAAGCTTTCCATCCTTTGTGAGCCAGCCCTTTTCCGAACTGTTCTCAACGGCATGCCAGACATCACCGTCACCGGAAACAATGGCATCACCCTTGGCCGCAAGTTTGTCTGCTGCTTCCCAGAACTTATCAAAGTTTCCGCTGCCGCCGCCGATGATGTTAGAAATCTCTTTCGGATCATCGGTTCCGAAAACATCCTTTGCAATGGATCTTCGATAAATGAAAGCACCGCCGGTTGCCTGATATCCCAGAGCATCCAGTTTGCCATCCGTATTGGTTCCAATATCTATGGTGTACTGAGCAATATCGGCATCTTTTGTTTCCTTGTCCACATCAATGCCCAGGTCTTCATAAGGCATTGCATATTTTTCCATATCTCCCTGTGTATACTTCAAAACAAAGGCAGATTCTGCGCAGTAGATGTCCGGACTTTTCTTTCCTCCTGACTTCAATGCTGCATCCAATGCCGGCTGATAAGCACCGTCTGTTGTTGCAATGATCGTAGATGTCACCTTATAGGGGAAATCCGGATGGTCTTCGATATAATGCTTGACCATACCGGGAACTTCATCTGTGAAAGCCCAGAGATTCAAGGTTCCCTTCTTTCCGCCTTCCTTAGGGGTAATGGTCTGGCTGGTCTTCTGATCATCCTTTTTACCACTATCCTTCGATCCGCCTTGGGATTTGCCTCCACAGCCTACAAACATGGTACAGGTCATAGCTGCTGTTAAAAGCAACGCAAGTACTTTTCTTTTCATTCCTTTCCTCCTTTTTAAACACCCCCAAAGTCCCTCTTCGGAGTTGCATATCCATACAATGGTTGAAAACCAGGCCTGATTTTCTTTGATTGCTTTGATACTGTCGTTATATCATCTACCGGTCTTCTCTGTTTGACAGAACTTGCTTTTTATTTGTCAAAAATTATTATTTTGAACAAGAAACAATGAATATCGTTATTTTTTTTGTATAATATAGACAAATGAAAGTGAGGTAATTTATGAAAAAGTACTTTGATCCGAACAATCCTATGCAGCGTGCCCTGGGCATTCTCTTTGATCTGATCTGCCTGAATGCGGTTTTCCTTGTAACCTGTCTTCCCATCATAACGATTGGAGCAGCCCTGACCGCACTCTACAGCCAGACCATTAAAATCGTTCGAAAAGAAGAGACCTATCCTGTCCGTGCTTATTTCCGGCAATTTAAGAAGGACTTTACCCGGTCCACTCTCCTCTGGCTTCCCTGCCTCGGTCTTCTCCTCTTCTTTTCGGCCGATCTATATTTGATCTATAAGGTCATTGACCCCTCCTTTAAGATCCTCCAATATCCGGTCTGGCTCCTTCTCTTTTCGGTCGTTGCTGTGATCCTCTATGCCTTTCCGATTACGGCCCGCTATCGGGAAACTTACGCACAGACCGTAAAAAACGCTCTCCGCCTGGCCTTCGGCAACCTCTTTTTATCAATCTTCTTCGTCCTTGTCCTCTTTCTGCCACTGGATCTGGCTTTCCATAACGGAATTGCAGCGGTTCTTTTCTTCAGTATCTTTCTCTTCGTCGGGGCTTCCGGCATAGCTTGTTTCTTCTCACTCTTTCTGAACCGGGTCTTTGAGAAAGCAGAGCAGGGAAATGCAGACCAGAACCAGAAAATATAGACAAAAGCGATTTATAGACAAAAGCTATAAAGACAAGAGCTATAAAAAACCGCCTCCCCATCAACGATCTGACGGGGAGGCGGTTTTTAAAATTAAATCCTTATCCTTTAAAATCCTTATCCTTCTGTCTTCTTTTCGACTTCCTTCGCATGTTCCGAGACTTCCCGGCTCTGGATCTCTGCCGGCGTCTTCTCGTAGCGGACAAAATGATATTCATAGAGGCCGCGGCCGCCCGTCATGGAGCGAAGTGCCGTACAATAGCCATAGAGCTCCATTTCCGGAACCTCTGCCTCGATGACCTGCCTGCCATTCTGCGGCGTCATGCCAAGCACCCGGCCCCGCCTCTTATTCAGGTCGCCCATAATATCACCGGTATAGGCATCAGGAACGGTCACCTTCAAATCTACGATCGGCTCCAGAAGAACGGGCGCGGCCTCCAGAAATCCCTTCTTAAAGGCCATCTGGGATGCCGTCATGAAGGCCATTTCCGAAGAATCCACCGGATGATAGGATCCGTCATAGAGGATGGCCCGGACACCGACCACCGGATAACCGGCCAGAGGGCCAGCCTTGCAGGAGGCTGCGATCCCCTTCTCAACAGCGGGGAAAAATCCCTTGGGCACGGCTCCTCCGACGACTTCTTCCTTGAATTCATAAGGCTGATCGCTGCCGGAAGGTTCAAAGCGCATCTTGACATGCCCATACTGGCCATGTCCGCCGTTCTGCTTCTTATACTTAGCTTCCACATCGGCTGTCTTCTGAATGGTCTCGCGGAAGGCAACTCTGGGCCGGTCCACTTCAATCGGCGCCTTATAATCATGTTCCAGACGGGACTGGATGGTCTCGAGATGGAGGTCGCCCATTCCATAGATCAGAGACTGCTGATTTTCCGCATCATTGACAGCCTTAAAGGTCGGATCCTCTGCCATGAGTTTTGCCATCGACTGGGCGATCTTATCGACATCACTCTTATGAACGGCCTTCCAGCGCAGACTGGTATAGGGAATCGGCAGATCGATCTTGGCATACATGATCGGCACTGCCTTGGTCGACAGGGTATCCGATGTCGCCAGATCCGAAATCTTGGCCAGAGCACCCAGATCACCGGCATGGAGTTCCGGCACTTCCGCTGTTTTATTTCCCGTCAAAATATAGAGCTTCCCGATCTTATATTCCCGATCGGTCCGGCTGTCATAAAGGAGATCATCGGATTTGATCACGCCGGACCTGACTTTGATCAGGCTGAAGCGGCCCAGGAAAGGATCCACAATGGTCTTAAAGACAAAGGCCGTCTTGGGTTTTAAAATGTCGAAGTTTGCTTCGAAAATTTCGTTGGTCCGGATATTAATGCCGGTCATCTTGCGATTGTCTGCGGATGGCATATATTTCACAATATCATCCAGAAGCGTATAGACGCCCCGGGCAAGAAGGCCGGAGCCGCTGCCGACCGGAACGATAGAGCCGTCCTGTATGGTCAGGCGGACTGCCGCACGGATCTCCTGCTCGGAGAAGGTATCTCCGTCCAGATAGCGGTCGAGAAATTCTTCGGAAGTCTCTGCAACCGCTTCCATCAAGGTCGAATGATATTGTTCCAGATAGTCTTCGGAATAATCCGGCATATCGATCTCTATGGTGTCATGCTTGTCATAGCGAAAGGCCTTCTTCTGAATGACATTGATATAGCCGGTCAGCTGACCATTCTCACGAAGAGGCATGTTGAAAGGCGCGATCTTCTTTCCGAACATAGCAGTCAGATCTTCGATGACCTGACGATAAGAGACCTTATCATCATCCATGTCCGTCACAAAGAAGATCCTGGGCAGATGATATTTCTCACAGAGATCCCAGGCTCTTTCCGTACCGGCTTCGATACCGGCCTTGCCGGACACCACAATAATAGCGCCATCTGCTACACTCATGGCCTCTTCCACTTCTCCTGCGAAACCGAAAAAGCCCGGTGTATCGAGGATATTGATCTTATAATCCTCCCATTCGATCGGAACGACCGCAGTCGAAATGGAGATCTTCCTCCGGATCTCTTCCTTGGAAAAGTCAGAGATCGTATTGCCATCCTCGACTTTCCCCTGCCTTGCTACCAGACCGGCCAGATATGCCATGGCCTCGGTCAGAGTCGTCTTTCCTGCACCCCCATGTCCTAAAATGACGACGTTACGAATCTTGTCAGTAGTATAAACCTTCATACGCAAGTTCCCCCTATCCTAAGAATCGAGCCTTTGACTGGTTTTCCGACAACCTTATTTTCATCACCATTTTATACAAAAATATTAGGCATTACAATCATATATTGTGTAATATTTACAATTTCCTGTGAAGTTTTTAGAAATCTCCATTGCCTGCCTATATTTTGAAGTGACATGGTACAATAGCTTCTCCGCTAATGCCGGAAGGCAAAATTTCCTTCCGGTCTGGTCTATATTTCCCCACCGGGGAGGGCCCTTGGCAGGTTCCAGCGAAAGTGGGCTGCCAGATAGCGGATCAGAAGGACCAGGAAAAATCCGACAAGCATTGCCTTGGGCCAGCCGATCACAGCCGGAAGAAGTGCTGCGGCGACAGCGCCTGCCACCGATGCCAGAGCGTAGACATGGCGGACGAAAATATAGGGCTTCTGCGCAGCGAACAGATCCCGGAGAATTCCTCCCCCGACACCGGTGATGACACCAAGAAAAATCATAAGAAAGACATTTGTTTTCGACACCATCCGGCCGGCATAGACGCCATCCACGGTAAAGGCCGCAAGCCCCAGAGAATCCGTAACCAGAAGGAGTTTCTCATAGACCCGGATCAGCCAAAGGATCCGGTCGCCCTTTCGCACATAGCGGATCACGAAAAAGACCACCAAAGCAGTTGCAAAGGACAGGATGATGTAGATCGGATTCAAAAAAACGGCCGGAGGAATCCTGCCTATGGTCAGGTCGCGGACAAAGCCGCCCCCGGCGGCCGTTGTCAGAGCCAGAATCATGATGCCGAAGATATCCATGTCCTTTTTCACAGCGACCATGGCCCCGGAAATTGCGAATGCGATCGTCCCGATCAGATCCATAATAGAAATAAAAGCCGGCATTTCTTCCCCCTACTTCCAGTAGTCTAACTCTTTCGGATCCAGCCCGATCTCCTTGGCGTGGAAAACCGGATCCTGCCCTGTCTTTTTCTGTTTCTCATAATCCCGGGTCGCGCGGAAGACCACATTCCCAAGGCGGACGCAGCAGGGGATATTGATCAGAGCCATGGCTCCCATGGTGATATCCGCAAGTGCCCAGGCCGCATCCATCGGTATTAAGGCACCGGCGAAAATAACAAGAGCACAGATCAGGCGGAAGATGGTCAGAAACTTCTTCCCCGGCATCTTGTTATTGTGCAGATATTTCAGCCCGTTATCCACATAATAGAGATTTCCGATCAAAGTTGTGAATGCAAACAGGATCAGCGCAATGGTGAGATATGCCGGTCCGAAGCCCTTTAAGAAACTGGACAGGGCCTGCTGAACATAGGGCGCGCCGGCACTTTTTGCCGTCCGCGGAACGTTGGTGACGAGACATAAGAGACCGGTTGCCGTACAGAGGAAGAGAGTGTCAATAGAAACAGAGACCACGGCCGCAAGACCTTGTTTGACGGGATGTGAGGTATCTGCAGATGCTGCAGCATGGGGTGCCGAGCCGACACCGGCTTCGTTCGAATAGAGGCCTCTCTTGATTCCATAGACCATGCAGGACCCTGCAATTCCGCTTCCGATGGCCCGAAAATTAAAGGCATCCCGGAAGATCATGGCAAACATGGAAGGAATATGGTGAAAGTTCACAATACAGATCAAAACAGCGACAGCGACATAGATAAATCCCATAAATGGCACGATAAGCTCCGTCAATCTCACAATCCGCTTTCCTCCGCCAAGGATGCAGATCAGGACAAGAATGGCAAGAATGCTGCCAATGATCAGAGGGGTCAGCTTTTTGTCATAAAAAGAATAGACGGTAAAAGCAGATTGCAGGTTATAAGAGCAGAGCAAATTAAAACCGAAACCATAAGCCAGGATCATGCAGACCGTAAAGACTTTTGCCAGTTTTCTGCTGTGGATGGCATCCTCGATATAATGCTCCGGGCCGCCGTAACAGCCGACGCCATTCGGCTCCCTCTTTTTATAGATCTGAGCCAGAACGGTCTCAACATAAGCAGATGCACTCCCCAGGACAGCCAAAAGCCACATCCAGAACATGGCACCGGGGCCGCCCAGACAGATAGCCGTAGAAACTCCGATGATATTTCCTGTCCCGACACGGGATGCCGTGGAAACCATAAGTGCCTGGAATGGAGAGACCGCCCCTTCTTCCTTTGGCTTCTCCCAGAGGACCTTCCAGGCCTCACCATACATACGGATCTGAACCGCTCTGGTCCGCACCGTAAAATAAATACCGGCTGCTGCCAGAAGTAAAACAAGAACCGGAAAATAGAGATAGGTATCTATTTCCGTAAGAATTTTTGTCATCCGCCCCACCTTTCTGTACTCTAACAAGATTCCCTTTGCAATTTTTTGATATTTCGTCTGGATGCAAATGCATTCTATATCAATGCATTCTATCTAATGAAGAACCTACTATGACCTTTCGCTCATGGGATCAACAAAAAAGGTTCCAATCTTACCCATTATAACAAATGACAGGATAGAATATCGATGGTTATTATAAGAATCTTGTTTGGATATGGGCAGCCTGTATTGGTAAAAAGGCTCGCATCGTGATATAGGAAAGAAAGAAGGAAGGGAAACATTATAAGAATCGCGTCATGATATAAGAAAGAAGATTGTCCGGGATCAATCCACAGAAAATGCGGTCTAATGTCGGAATGAATCCCGGAGTCGACATGGCATGACGGCGATAGATAGAAGAAAGCGAACGGGAGACCACCTGCTTTGTCGTAGACGTAAAAAGAAGATGGTGGGCTTTTTCATCCATTGCTGTACCGATGAAACCTGTATCCCTCACCCAATAAGGGCAGATGGCCGTGACACTGACTTTCTTCCTCAAAAGTTCCACCCGAAGGGCTCTGCTATAGCTGTAAAGGAAAGCCTTGGATGCAGCATAGGCATTGAAGAAAGGAATCGGCTGGAGGCCGGCAACTGAGCAAACTTCTCCGATCCTGGCTCCCGGATGAAGATAAGG
>JAQXPG010000017.1 GCA_029100405.1 Lachnospiraceae bacterium
AAACGCGAAATTGCTGAAATCAAGCGCCGTTTCAATAAAGAAGGCTGTACATTCACCAAAATGGCTGCCTGTTATGTCAATTCCCAGAAAGCCAAAGTAACCTGCTTTCGGAAGACTTTTTTGAACCTGGAGGATGACGAATTCTATAAGTATCTGGAGATTGCCAATAAGGCCCTGTCCGGGAAGCCCGGAAACAACCTGATCGAACTGCCCTTCCCTCTGGAAGCGGAGGAAGAAGGAGGGGCTCAGGCACTTCTTATGGAACTGCGGAAGACCCGACTGGAAGATGATGACGTATTAAATCGTTTCTATGACCGGGTCATTTCGTCCTATGACAAGCCGGAAAACTATCTGATCCTTCTCTTCCACGATGCTTATGACGTGCCTGTTAAGACCAAGGACAACCTCGCACTGGATGACTCGGAAGAAGTCTATGAGTATATCATCTGTGCCATCTGCCCGGTTGACCTCAGTAAACCCGGCCTGGGCTACCAGGAAGATGAGAACCGGATCGGCGCCATCCCGCGGAACTGGGTAGTCGGCGCGACAGAATCCGCCTTCACCTTCCCCTGTTTCACCGACCGCTCGACCGATCTCCATGCCGTCATGTGCTATACAAAAGATGCCAAGCTGCCCCATACCGAGCTCTGGGAGCAGGTACTTGGCTGCAAGGCAGTCTATACGTCCACCCAGAAAAAGAATGCTTTCAAAAATATCGTGACCCAATCCCTGGGGGATCCGGAGGACGAGGATGTTATCGACACGGTTCTGGATGTCCAGACCAATTTGAACACTTTCGTGGAACAGCAGAAAGAGATCCTGGAAAAGGGTGAACCCATCCGCCTGGATCAGGAGGATCTGGCTCCGATCCTCACCAATTCCGGTATCGACGAGCCGGCCGTTCAGCAGATTACGGAGAAATATAACTCCTTCTTCGAAGAGGATTTTCCGACCGCAGATGAAGTCGTTGACACAAAGGCCTTGAAAGACAACGGTCTTCGGATCGAAAAAAACGAACTCCAGGAGCAGGTTGTCGAACTGAACCAGAAGCTACGTGAAGCCGGACTCGACCAGGCTTCCCAGGGAGAGCACCGGATTATCGTCAAAGTCCCGGAGGGAAAGGAAGAAGAAGTGACAGCGACTTTCGTCGACGGCCGCCGCTGCCTGATCATTCCTCTGGATGGAGACGAGGAGACCACAGTCAACGGTCACAAGAAGAAGCTGTGAAGTTCGAATACCTCTCCAGAAAACCATGATGCTTCCCCTCGTCATCCTTATAGCCAAGAACCATGGGAAGGGTTACATTTTCCATGGAGCGGAAAATATTCATGGCAATCACCGGATCCTTCTCTTCCAGGGAATGAATCAGCCGCTTGATCTCGCCTCGCTTGGAGCCTTGGGCCGTCCCGGTACAGGAAAGGGCTGTACAGGACTCCGTCAGCCGGCAGGCACAGTTAATAAAATGCAGATGGTTGTAATCTCTCCAATGGACGATGTCCCGCTCACGAATATAGTAAAGCGGGCGGATCAGCTCCATGCCCGGAAAATTCGTCGAATGAAGCTTCGGTACCATGGTCTGTATCTGAGCGCCATAAAGCATGCCCATCAAGCTTGTTTCGATCACGTCATCAAAATGATGGCCCAGAGCAATCTTATTGCAGCCAAGTTTCTTCGCCTCTGCATAGAGATGGCCTCTCCGCATGCGGGCGCAGAGATAACAGGGCGAACCGGATCCGTCATAGCCGGCATCCCCGGCAACAACATCATAGATGTCCGAAGTGAAGACCTTGATCGGAATGTCCAGTAAACGTGCATTGTTCTGAACGGTCTCAAAATTGATGTCATTGTATCCCGGATTCATCACCAGATATTCAACTTCGAAGTTGTGTTTTCCATGCTTATGAAGCTCCTGGAAAAGCTTGGCCATCAGCATGGAGTCTTTTCCTCCGGAAATGCAGACCGCGATCTTATCTCCATCCTGAATCAGATCATACTCACGGATCGCTCTGGTAAACTGCCGCCAGATCTCCTTACGGAATTTCTTCTGAATGGAACGCTCCGCATTCTGCGCGAAGGTCAGTGGCTTTCTCTTCTTTTGATTCGTAGGTTCCTGATTCTGACCTTTCTGGATGGAATTTTGCAAGTGATCCTCTGGCAATTGATCCTCTGTCTTTTCTGCATGCTCCGGAAACTCCTCGGCGAGAAGACGCTTCATGGCCAGGCGAAGATAAGAAGTATAACCGCCGTCGAGGGAATAGGCTTCGATGCCCCACTCTTGCAGGCGCTCCGCAATCGCGTCGCTCTTGTCGCCGGTATAGCAGACGAGATAAATCGGTTCGCCGGCATAGCCGAAACCGCCGATCAGCTCTCGTGCTTCCATCTCATCGGTCGGAAAATCCATCCAAAAGCAATTTCTGGCTCCCGGCAAGGTATCCGCCTGGTAATCTCTATCCGAACGCACATCGATGATGCCGATGTTACGCGAGTCATTCTCCATTTCCTCTATCGTTTTTCTGTAATCCATACAGTATCTCCTTCAAAAATTTGTCAACAATTTAATATAGCATATCTTCTA
>JAQXPG010000018.1 GCA_029100405.1 Lachnospiraceae bacterium
CATATGTTCAAATCTCATGTAATTCCTCCATTTCGAGCTGAATTCAGAATATACTTGCATTCATTATACACTTATCCTGACTTCATTTTGTTAACTTTTTCGAATCGAATTGATTCATAAGCTGAATTTCACATGAATTTCAGCAGTCCAGGCAGATTTTATCGATGCAAAAAAGGGCCACCGATGTTCATCGATGCAAAAAAGGGCCTCCGATTTTCATCGGAGGTCCTCTTCATGTCTTTTTTTAGCAGTGAATTCCAAACGGCCAAACATTACAGTTTCTCAACCGATAGTTTCACATCTTCTCCATTGATATTCCAGTCCTTCTGATAGCCCTGGCCAAGAGAATCTGTGATCTCATCGCAAAGCGTTTCATTGGAAATGAAGTCTTTCCGCTTCTCAAAGACCTTCTTGATCTTGTCATTTCCTTCATAACCGATCCGGATATGATCCATCACTTCGAATCCGGCTTCCTTACGCATGGTCTGTATTTTAGAAATGATCTCACGGGCAAATCCTTCTTCGATCAGATCCGGTGTCAGATTCATATCCATCACAACGGTAATGCCGTTGTCCTGCTGGGTCAGATAGCCTTCCTGCTGGGTCATGGTGATGAGAAGATCCTCCTCTTTGAGTTCGATCGAAGGGTCGATCTCAGGGAAGGTCAAAGCTCCATTCGCCTTCAGTTCTGCCATAGCCTTGTTTCCATCCAGCTCCTTCAAGGCCGCCTGGATCTTACCGAGGAACTTGCCATATTTGGGTCCGACCGTCCGAAGCTGAGGCTTGAAAGTATAGGTGGTAAAGTTCTCCACATCATCCGTGAAGACCACCTTCTTCACATTCAATTCATCCTTCAGGATCGCCGTAAAGCTGTCATCCAGTGCCTTCTCAGCCTTCACATACATGGTGCCGATCGGCTGACGGTTCTTCACATTGGCTTCATTCCGGCAGGCAGAACCTAAGACCTTGATCTTCAGGACTTCATCCATCTCGCTTTCGAGTTCCGGCAGAATATGGTCTTCGTTTACCGTCGGATAATCACAGAGATGAATGGACTCCGGCGCATTCTTATCAATGGAGCGAACCAGATTCTGATAGATCTCCTCTGTCATGAAGGGGATCATAGGCGCTGCAGCCTTGGAGATCGAAACCAGAGAAGTCCAAAGGGTCATATAAGCATTGATTTTATCCTGCTCCATGCCCTTTGCCCAGAAACGCTCTCTGGACCGGCGGACATACCAGTTACTTAATTCATCGACAAATGTAGACAGAGCCGAAGCGGCCTCCGGGATCTTATAATTTCCTAAGCAGTTGTCTGTCGTCTTAATAGCCGTATTGAGGCGGGAGATGATCCAGCGGTCCATAACGGAGAGCTTGTCATAATCCAGGCTGTACTTTGTTGCATCGAAGTTATCGATATTGGCATAGAGAACAAAGAAAGCATAGGTATTCCACAGGGTGGACAGGAATTTTCTCTGTCCTTCCACAACTGCCTTCTCATGGAACTTATTCGGAAGCCAGGGCTGGGAATTCGTATAGAAATACCAGCGAATGGCATCTGCGCCGAACTTGTTCAGAGCCTCCATAGGATCTACGGCATTCCCCTTGGACTTACTCATCTTCTGCCCGTTCTCATCCTGTACATGGCCAAGAACGATAACATTTTGATAAGGAGCCTTATGGAAAAGGATCGTAGACTCTGCCATCAGAGAATAGAACCAGCCACGGGTCTGATCGACAGCCTCGGAGATAAACTGTGCCGGGAACTGCTGTTCAAAGAGGTCCTTATTTTCAAAAGGATAATGATGCTGGGCAAAAGGCATGGCACCGGAATCGAACCAGCAGTCAATGACCTCTGGTACTCTTCTCATGGTCTTGCCGCAGTGCGGGCACTTGTAGGTAAAGGCATCGATGTAAGGGCGATGAAGTTCAACAGTCAATGCATCCTCACGGCCGGTCTTCTCCTTTAATTCTTCTCTGGAACCGATGGATTCCTGATAACCACAGTCCTCACACTGCCAGATATTTAAAGGAGTACCCCAGTAACGGTCACGAGAGATGCCCCAGTCCTGAACATTCTCCAGCCACTTTCCGAAACGGCCTTCCCCGATTCCCTTGGGGATCCAGTTTACGGTCTTATTGTTGGCAACCAGTTCATCCTTGACTTCCGTCATCTTAATAAACCAGGACTCTCTTGCATAATAGATAAGCGGAGTATCACAACGCCAGCAGTGAGGATAGTCATGCTCGAACTTAGGAGCTGCAAAGAGAAGCTTTCTCTCATCCAGATCCTTTAAGACTTCCGGATCCGCACTAATGGCGCCCTTATCGATCTCCTTCTGGGTCGGCTTGCAGCGCATACCGGCAAATTTACCGGTCTCTGCCTTTAATTTGCCTTCTGCATCCACGAGCTGGATCAGGGGCAGATCCCACTCACGGCCGATCCGGGCATCGTCTTCACCGAAAGCCGGAGCGATATGAACGATTCCGGTACCATCTGTCATAGTGACATAGGTATCAGACAAAACGTAGTGCGCCTTCTTATGCGCCTTCAAAGCGGCCTGTGCCGTGAAATCGTAGAGAGGTTCGTATTCCTTTCCCTCGAGGTCCTTACCGATATAGCTTTCCAGAACTTCATAAGCCTTCTCTCCTTCTTTGGCCAGAGGAGAAAGCACCTTCGATGCAAGGGCTTCTGCAATATAATAGGTATAACCGTCGGCCACCTTTACCTTTACATAAGTCTCATTCGGATTCACGCAGAGGGCGGTATTGGAAGGCAGGGTCCAGGGAGTCGTGGTCCAGGCCAGGATGTAAGCATCCTCGTCCTTTACCTTAAAGCGGACGATGGCTGACCGTTCCTTGACGGTCTTATAGCCTTGGGCAACTTCCTGAGCAGACAGAGGGGTACCGCAGCGAGGGCAATAAGGAACCACTTTAAAGCCCTTATAAAGGAGCTTCTTATTCCAGATCTCCTTCAGTGCCCACCATTCGGATTCAATAAAGTTATCATCATAAGTGATATAGGGATGCTCCATGTCAGCCCAGAAACCGACCTGATCGGAGAATTGCTCCCACATGCCCTTGTATTTCCAGACGGATTCCTTACACTTCTTGATAAAAGGCTCCATGCCGTAGGCTTCGATCTGTTCCTTGCCATCGAGACCGAGCTCCTTCTCAACACCGATCTCAACCGGCAGACCGTGGGTATCCCAGCCGGCCTTACGGGGAACATAATGTCCCTTCATGGTCTGATAACGAGGGATCATATCCTTAATGACACGGGTCAGAACATGACCGATATGAGGCTTTCCATTGGCAGTAGGGGGACCGTCATAGAAGGTATAAGTCTCCCCCTTCTTCCTCGAATCCATGGATTTCTTGAAAATGTCTTCCTTGTTCCAGAAATCGATGACCTCATGTTCCCGGTCAACGAAATTCATGGAAGAGTCAACTTTCTTGTACATGTATTCCTCCTTTAAGCTCTGCCGGAAGGATCTCCGGCAAGAAAAAACGCCCTCTATCCGCATAGGACAGAGGGCATCTGCTTATAACCACCTATGTGTCGTGAACTTGACCAGAAGCTGGCAATATTCATGCTCTTCGTAACGGGAAGAATCCGTCTTCCTTACTGACCGGCCCGGGGGCAGGCGTTCAGGTCGAGGCTCGGAAGGGATCTTCAATCTGCTGCTAATGGCACCGGCTCTCACCATACCCGGCTCGCTTTTGCTTTCGCCTGCAGACCTACTGTCTTCGTCAAAGCTTTTCGTATGGAATTCAAAACAGATCCGGTCATCAAAGAAAGACCGAACCGTGAGCGGTGCTTGAAAAGTCTTCACCGCCAACGTGAGAAATTATACCCACATTCATAATTCTTGTCAATATGGAGGTCTAAAGCTTTTCCACATTACAAGAGCTCGGAAGAATGATTCAGATTCAAAATCTCCCGATAAATCAGATCACCATTTCTTGCCGTCCCGATTCCAATCAAAACAAAAAGGAAAATGATCATGACAAAGGTCAAAAGAGATAGTACTATGCCAAGGACTGCCATCCCTTTCTG
>JAQXPG010000019.1 GCA_029100405.1 Lachnospiraceae bacterium
TTTTCAATCGGTTTCTTCTGCTCCGGATCCGGCAGAGTGATAAGAAGCATACCGTCTTCAAACTTAGCGTGAACATCATCTTCGGTGATGTTGTCACCTACGTAGAAGGAACGCTCAACAGCGCCGGTGTAACGTTCCTTACGAACGATCTTGCCGTCCTTATCCTTCTCATCCTTATTGTCATTGTGAGCTGCGTGGATGTTAAGATATCCGTTCTCAAGAGACAGCTGAACGTCGTCCTTCCTGAATCCCGGAAGCTCCATCTCGAGCTCATAATTACCGTCCTTCTGCTTTACATCGGTCCTCATCATACCATTGTTGTTTGTGAAAGCCGGAGACCGAAACCAGTTGTCATTAAAGAAATCATCCATCAGATCTTCACCGAAAATACTAGGCATGTACATCATAATTACTTACCTCCTTAAACATCTAATGTCTGTTAAAATTAACTTCCTTGTTTTCCGGGCAGCCGCTCCAAGCACTTCCTGTGGAGCTTTCCTCTTCCTTTCGAACAACTATGTTATAGCACGTTTATTAGCACTCGTCAATAGTGAGTGCTAATATTTTTGAAAAATTTTTTATTTTTTTCAAAATGTAGACCAAACAGACAGATGGATGCCCAAAGAATTCTGATGACTACTATAGAAAATCCCTGCCTTCGTAAGGCCGGCCAGGCCAAACAAAAGGCAGGGATCATATCTTATCAAATCACATAAAACCAGGTTTCATCCTGGTCCAGATCGGTCTTCTCGATCTGGCCGCCGCCCTGGCCCTTCTTATACTGCAATTCCTGGTTTTTGATGGTGACTCTGGTACCTGCAGGAATGGAACTCGTAATGAAGGCATTGGATCCAATCACTGAATTGGCTCCGATCACGGTCTCACCGCCCAGGATCGAGGCTCCGGAATAAATCGTCACATGGTCTTCAATGGTCGGATGCCGCTTGTGGCCGCGAAGCTTCTGGCCACCGCTCGTGGAGAGTGCTCCCAGGGTAACGCCCTGGTATACCTTTACATGCTCGCCGATCGTGGTCGTAGAGCCGACAACAATGCCGGTGCCGTGATCGATAAAGAAATACTTGCCGATCGTTGCACCCGGATGGATATCAATTCCGGTCCGGGAATGGGCATACTCGGTCATCATACGGGGGATCAGAGGCACATCCAGTAAGAAGAGCTCATGAGCGATCCGGTTGACCGTGATGGCCAGAAGACCCGGATAAGAAAGGACGATCTCATCCTTATTCAAGGCTGCGGGATCTCCTTCCAGGGTTGCTTCCAGATCCGTATCCAGATACTCCCGGATCTTCGGGATCTGGCTCATGAATTTCATAGTGATCTCGGCTGCTTCTTTCTCGACCAGGGGCTGACAGACATAGGCATCCGGATTTTCTCCCTCTTTCTGGTAACGAAGAACAATACCGATCTGTTTATTCAGATTGTAGATCACATCCTCGATCCAGACGGTCAGATTGGAGTCCAGATTATAGGATTTGAAAACATTGTCCCTGTAATAGCCCGGATAGAGAATGCGGAGCAATTTCTTTAAGATCTCACGGACCGCACGCTGGTCCGGCTGACTGTAGACCGTCATCTTATCGATATCCCGGCCCTTCTGATAGTCTTTTAAAATAGAAGTCACCAGTTCATGTACTTTTTCCTGGCTCTGTGATTCTTCCATGAATGAATGTTTGATCATTCCGGGCAATCCTCCTTTTACTGTGCTGCCGGTGTCAGTTTCTGAGCTCTTCTGGCTGCCTTTCTGGACAAACTGGAATCCGGGAAGAGCTCATTGATCCGATTGTAAGCATTGATTGCTTCCTGGGTATTCTGATTCTTCTCATAAGCCTCGCCCAAGCGGTAAAGCGCATCTCCGTCCTTATACTTCTCATCCATAGAAGTTACCGTTGTAAGCTGTGTGATGGCATCCTGATATTTCTCGGAATTATAAGCTTCGATACCGGCATTATAAGCATCTTCCAAAGTCTTTGCATTGACTGCAGCATTGACCGAATCATAGACCGTCTGTCCCTGGGACTGCAAGAGGTCCCGGTTCACACTGGAAAGAAGCTGGCCTGCAGTCGCAAGGTCATTGGAGGCCACTGCATTATTGGCCTGGATCAGCTGTTCATAAGATGTTACGACATCGCTTTTTCCGGTGTATTTCTCGAGCTCTGCCTGAAGATCCGATACCTGCTTTTGAAGCTGACTGATTGAAGAGCTGCTCTTAGATGCCTTCTCATTAGCGGTCACCAGGGTCTTCGATGCATCGTTTTTCACCTGCTGACGGATGGAAGGAACAATCAGGAAGGCACAGACTAAGAGACCGATCACAAAGCCGACGGCGATATTCATAAGAGCCGACCAGCGGCTGTCCGCCAGATTGCCGAAAAAGGCCATGATGCCGGACCCTCCTCTGATCCCGGCTTCCTTTCTCTTCTTTTTCTTTCGTTTCTCTGCACCATCCGAAAGCTCTCTTTTGATTTCATTTCGATAGGCCTGGATCCGAGGATTTCGGCTGTCTCTCTTCTCTAATTCCTTTAAGACGGCATCCGCTTCTTCATAATCTTCGTTATGAATCAGGATCAGAGCCAGAAGGAGACTCGCATCCATGATCTCCGGATTGTCGGAAATGACCCGGCGAAGCTGGAGTCTGGCCAGATCCAAGGCTCCCTCCTGGCAGTATTTCAGCGCCTGGTTATATTTCACAACACCTGAATTCAAACGGCTGATCTCTCCCCGGCTCTGAATGTCTCTCAGATAGTCATCTGCCAGATTATCCTCCTTCTGGAGGTTCTTCGAAATGACCCATTCGGAGATCGCAAGGACAACATCGCCTCTTTCATAGAGACAGAGTCCCAGAAGATTTCTGGCATCGGTCTCATATTTATTATAAGAAAGCGATTCTTTCAGACTCGAGATCGCGCCGGACAGATCATGGGCCTTAGCCTTCTCCAGACCTTCATTATATAATTGATTGGAAATTGCCAGGATCTCCCGATAGATCCCGAGATCTGCCCCGCAGCGGGGGCAGTTTCTCTCGTTTCCCATGAGTTCCTGGCCGCAGTAATAACATGTCTCTGTCATCAGCTTCGATTCCTCTTCGTAAGATCCTTGTTTTTACCTTGTTCACGACGTTCTTTCAGGATATCAATAAGATCTGTCAGCTCTGTCTTATGAATGGCATCCTCTGCAGCGGACACCTCCGTTTTCGGCTGGTATTTCGTCAACTCTTTATCGAAGTCAATCATCCGCGTTTTCTCCTTTTCTTGAATAATGTGGTCTCACCCCTTCAATTCCGAAAGTCTCTTCTCGACATCCGAAAGCATCTTCTCGTATTTCGCAAGTTTTTCCTTTTCTTCCTGCACCTTGGCTTCCGGAGCCTTGGCAAGGAAGCGTTCATTACTCAGCATACCATGAGACCGTTTCAGCTCGCCCTGCAGTCTCTTCTCTTCCTTCTCCAGCCTTGCCTTCTCTTTCTCGAAATCGACGAGATCCGACAAAGGCATGAAGGCTGTCGCATCCGGGATGACAACAGAAACCGCATCCTCAGCGATTCCCGCCTGATCGGCCTGTACATGGATTGCACTCGCCATTGCCATCGTCTGATAGGTCGGCACCAGATCCCGGAAAACAGATCTTGCCTCTTCCTTTTCGGAGACAATATAGACCTCGGCCTTACGGCTTGGCGGAACATTCATTTCGGTACGCACATTTCGAAGGGCCTTGATGAGATCCATGAGACGAGACATGGCTTCTTCTGCCTCACCATTCTTCCGGTCTGGTCTATATTTCGGCCAGGAGGAAATCATGATCGATTCTTCCTCAGGATGGAGGGTACAGAAGATCTCTTCGGTGATAAAGGGCATGTAAGGATGCAGGAGTTTCAAGGCATCCGTAAGTACCGAAGACAGGGTCCAGAGGGCCGCATTGCGGGAGGATCTGGCCTTTTCCTTCTCTTCCTCCGACAGGCCCTCGGAGGCTGCTTTCTCCTCGGTCATCCAGATTCTTGGCTTTACAAACTCGATGTACCAGTCGCAGAACTCATCCCAGATGAAATCATAGACCTTCTGTACGGCGATGCCGAGCTCGAACTTATCCATGTTCTCAGTCACTTCGCGGGCAACGTCATTGACGCGGGAGAGGATCCACTTGTCGCTGGTCTCGAATTCCGAATCCTCAGGCTCATGGAGGCCGCCCTCTGCCGTATCCAGGTTCATAAGGATAAAGCGGGAAGCGTTCCAGACCTTATTGGCGAAGTTTCTGGAATTTTCAACACGTTCCCAGTAGAAGCGCATGTCATTTCCGGGTGCGTTTCCTGTGATCAAGGTCAGGCGAAGAGCGTCCGCGCCGTATTTATCAATGACTTCCAGAGGATCGATACCGTTACCCAGTGACTTACTCATTTTCCGTCCCTGATCATCGCGGACCAGGCCATGGAAAAGGACCGTATGGAAAGGCGCCTTGCCCATGTTTTCGTAGCCGGAGAAGATCATCCGGATAACCCAGAAGAAGATGATGTCATAACCGGTAACCAGGACATCATTGGGATAGAAATAATCGAGCTCCGGTGTATGGTCCGGCCAGCCCAGGGTCGAGAAAGGCCAGAGTGCAGAGGAGAACCAGGTATCCAATGTATCCGGATCCTGATGGAAATGGCTGCCGCCGCACTTGGGGCAGACCTTTGGCATCTCCTCTGCCACGACCGTTTCTCCGCAGTCATCGCAGTAATATGCCGGGATCCTGTGGCCCCACCAAAGCTGACGGGAAATACACCAGTCACGGATATTGTCCGTCCAATTGAAGTAAGTCTTCTCCATCCGCTTGGGAAGAAGCTGAATGTCTCCATTCCGGACTCCTTCGATGGCCGGCTTGATGAGCTCAGACATGTTGACAAACCACTGGTCCTTGACCATAGGTTCGACTGTTGTGCCACAGCGGTCATGAGTTCCTACATTATGCGTCAGATCCTCGATGGAAACCAGAAGGCCCATCTCGTCCAGTTCCTTTACAATGGCTTTCCGGGCCTCATAACGATCCATGTCCTGATATTTTCCGCCATTCTCATTGATGGTCGCATCATCATTTAAAATATTGATGATAGGGAGATCATGACGCTTTCCGACTTCGAAGTCGTTCGGATCATGGGCCGGTGTGATCTTTACAACACCGGTTCCTTCTTCCATATCGGCATGTTCATCTCCGACAATGGGAATCGGGCGGTTCACGATGGGAAGCATGGCCTTCTTTCCGATCAGATCCTTATAGCGGGGATCCTCGGGATTAACTGCAAGTGCAGTATCGCCCAGCATGGTCTCCGGACGTGTCGTTGCAAATTCCAGGAAACGGGTCTTCGAAACGCTTCCGTCATCCTCGATCAGAGGATATTTAATATGCCAGAAATGGCTGGCCTGTTCCTTATATTCAACCTCGGCATCAGAAATGGAAGTCTTACAGACCGGACACCAGTTGACGATCCTATGGCCCTTATAGATCCATCCCTTCTTATACATATTAATGAAGACCTGCTTTACCGCCTTGGAACAGCCTTCATCCATGGTGAACCGCTCTCTCTGCCAGTCTGCAGAAGAGCCCATTTTCTTCAGCTGTTTAATGATCCGGCCGCCATACTCTTTCCGCCAGTCCCAGCATTTCTCCAGGAAACCTTCCCTTCCCAGATCATGCTTATCGATGCCCTGTTCCTTCAAAGCCTTGATGACCTTGACCTCGGTCGCGATGGAAGCATGGTCGGTACCCGGCTGCCAGAGGACATTATAACCCTCCATTCTCTTGTAACGTGCCAGGATATCCTGCATGGTATTATCCAAGGCATGACCCATATGAAGCTGGCCTGTGATATTGGGAGGCGGCATCATAATAGTGAAGGGTTTCTTCTTCGGATCTACCTCTGCGTGGAAATAGCCATTGGCTTCCCACTTCTGATAGAGGCGATCTTCGATCTGTTTGGGATCGTAGGTTTTCTCTAATTCCTTTGACATGTGTTGACTCCTTTTGTGATGTAACAAAAAACCCTGTGCCTTGACCGCACGGGTCTTAGGACACAGGGCGAATATTATCAATGTACTCGCGGTACCACCTGTTCTGCTGCTCATCTTATCCCTTACGGGGACGAGGCGGGATCTCCTATTCCGGTTTGGCCTGCCAAAACCGTTTTCTCAAAGATCCGGCTCCGAAGCTACCTTCCCTCCGTTCGTAAACAGACACCTCTCAGCCGGTGAGTGTCCTCTCTTATTAGAATCGTTACGGAAGTACTCCTCTTCATCGTCGCCTTTAGCTTAGTATTTTAGGCGGTTCCATTGGCTTTGTCAATGGATCTTGCCTCGATTCGCTTCCGGATTTTTCTAAGGTCACTTCTTTTGATCTTCTGACCGTTTACGGTCCTGCCTCCATGTGCCGCCCGACAAGCCTCAGAGCAAGATCCTCCACAGGCACCCCCGCAGGAAGGAATGCCCATTTTTTTATCCCGGATGATCTTACTTAATGCAAGTACAAAACATACAGAAATGATGGCTATGAGAATTATATTTGCTAACATAGGAAACCTCCTTAAGGGTGCTTTTTCGTTTTTTGATCATCTCTGCCCACAAAGTTTCTTTTGTTTCATCTATTATAATAGGAAAATGAAACCTGTATGGATCATGAATTTTATCCTCCTGTTTGAATGTTAGCATTATCTAACTACAATTTCAAGTGATTTACCATTTACCAAAAGCTTTCACAAAAAAGCTAAAACTTCTTCACACTTTTATCACAGCTGTCGACTATACTCATTTTCAGAAGTTGAGAAAAGCCCTGGAGCATCAGAGTTCCGGGGATAAAAAACAAGATATAGCGATATATCAGAAAGGAAGTCCAATATGAGTTTATATGAGCACGGATTTGATGAAACATCAGACCAGGGAACCAATGGCACCAATGCAAATTACAGTGATGGTTTCGGCGACAGCAGCATGAATGCCGGAAGTACCGGAAATGGCAATGCCAATAATAACTGGAATCAGGCAGACCAGGCCGGGGACCAATCGTCCTGGCAGCAGTCATCTGACCAGTCTTGGCAGAATACAAACAGCCAGTCTTCTGACCAGACTTGGCAGAACACAAACACTCAAAATGCGAATCAGAATGCCGGCGAGAATTCCTATGGCTATAACAATGGAAATAATGGAGCGCCTTTCGGACAATATCAGAGTAAAGCCGAGTCCAAAAAGGCCAGGAAGATGAATCGGAAAGCCCGCCGGGCCGCTGCAAGACAGGCTCGGAAGAATAAGCCAGTCAAGCATCCGACCGGCCGGAAATTCGGTATGGCAATTGCCCTGGGTCTTGTTTTCGGTGTCGTTGCATCTTTTACCTTCGGCGGAACCAACTATCTGACACGGAGAGCGACAGGGAATACGGCGGACACGACAGCAACCCTTACGACGAATAAGGGCAAGATCCAGTCCACCTCCACCTCTTCTGCTACAACAGTCACAGATGTTTCCGATATTGTTTCAAATGTAATGCCTTCCATCGTTCAGGTTACCAATATTTCCATTCAGGATTACCAGAGCTTCTTCGGCATGAACCAGCAGAAACAGGTCGAATCAGCCGGATCCGGAATCATTATCAGCGAAGACAATGATTATCTCTACATTGCAACCAACAACCATGTTGTCAGCAACACCCAGTCTCTTACCATTACTTTCAACGATAATCAGGCCGTTTCCGGTGAGGTACAGGGCACTGCAGAAAGTTCGGATCTGGCCGTCATCAAGGTTAAATTAAGTGATATCCCGTCCTCTACCCGGAACAATATCAAGATTGCCACCCTTGGATCTTCGGATGATCTGACTGTTGGTGAGTCTGCAATTGTCATCGGTAATGCCTTAGGTTATGGCCAGTCCGTAACGACCGGTGTCATCAGCGCCTTGAATCGAGAAGTCAGCCTGCAGGATGAGAGCGGCAACACCATTAAAAACAAGCTGATTCAGACCGATGCAGCTGTTAACCCCGGTAACTCCGGCGGTGCAATGCTCAATATGAAGGGCGAAGTTGTTGGTATCGTATCCGCCAAATATTCCGATACGGAAGTAGAAGGCATGGGTTATGCGATCCCGATCAGCTCTGCTTCTACGATCATTGATAAGCTGATGAAGGGCGAAAGTATCACAGACAGTGCAAGTAAAAGCGATACAAAGAACTATGGGTACTCAGAAAAGACGGCGACGGTAACTCTGGGCAGCGAAAAGAACCTTCAGATCTACTGCATGGATATTACCAGTGATCAGTCTTCGCAATATCAGGTACCGGCAGGCATTCTGGTGTCACAGATCATAAAGGATGGCGCAGCCGATAAGGCCGGTATGGAAGCCGGAGATATTATCACAAAGATCGGTGATAAGTCCGTTTCCACGACACAAGAATTAAAGAATATTCTGTCTGAAAAGAAGGCCGGAGAGAAGGTTGAAATTACCTATTTGAGAAAAGCCGACAGCACAAGCTCCGGAAATTCCGGCAATTCCGGGAACTCCGGAAGCTCTGGAAACTCTAACAGCCGTGGAAACAGTTTCTTCGACTTCTTCGGCTATTGATCGCTTGCAATATCGTTTTCAATCAAACTCCATCAGCGATTACCGAAACTGTCTGAGCTTTTGGATTCCTGTTATTGATCTTTAGCAATCGAAATCCATGTCAGGACGGGTGAAAAAATTCTGTTTTTCACCCGTCCTTTCTTTCTCTTTCCGCCTTTCCTGTGATACAATAAAGAAAATCATGGACTTTTTGGGACGGATCTGAAAAGGAGGCAAAAGGCAGAATGAAGAAGAAAATTGTGATTGCTCTCGGACATGATGCGCTGGGAACGACACTTCCCGAGCAGAAAGAGGCAACGAAACGAACAGCCAAGGCTGTGGCAGAATACATTCAGCAGGATTATGAAGTTGTGATCACCCATTCCAACGGGCCTCAGGTCGGCATGATCCATGCTGCTATGACAGAACTGCACCGGAAAGATCCTTCCTTTACACGTACCCCGATGAGTGTCTGCTCCGCTATGAGCCAGGGTTATATCGGTTACGACCTGCAGAATGCCATCCGGGCGGAGCTCATTTCCCGTGGCATCTATAAGACCGTCGCGACAGTTCTTACCCAGGTGACCGTAGATCCTTATGATGAAGCCTTCTATCGTCCGTCCAAGGTCATCGGTGGCACCATGTCCAAAGAAGAAGCCGAAGAAGAAGACAAACGTGGCAATCATGTAGTGGAAACGAAGACCGGCTGGCAGAGAATTGTTGCAACGCCGAAGCCGATCTCCATCGTAGAGATCGATGCCATCCGTGCCTTAATGAATGCAGACCAGATTGTCATTGCGGCAGGCGGTGGCGGAATTCCGGTCCTGGAGCAGGAAAATCAGTTAAAAGGCGCATCGGCTGTTGTCGAGAAGGATACTGCAGCCGGACTTCTGGCTCGTGAGGTGGATGCAGATCTTCTGGTCATCCTCACCGGTGTCGGCAAAGTCTGCCTGAATTTCGGGAAAACCGATGAGAAGCCTTTGGACTATATTTCCGTATCCGACCTGAAACGCTATATCGAAGAGGGTCAGTTTGAAGAGGGCACCATGCTTCCGAAGATGGAAGCCGCCATTGACTTCATTGGAGATTCCGCGATCCGTAAGGTATTGATCACAAAACTGGATCCGAACGGCTCTGCTTTCGGCGGCCAGAATGGAACTATGATTGGAAAGTAAACTTTAAAGGAGAATCAGATGAAAGACAATTATCGTCGTAAAACAAAGATTATCTGTACACTGGGACCTGCTTCCGATTCCGAGGAGAAAATGGAAGAGCTGATCAAATCCGGCATGAATATTGCCCGTTTCAACTTCTCCCATGGAGATCATGAGGAACAGGAAGGCCGTCTGAACCGGCTGAAGAAGGTCAGAGAGCGTCTCGGCGCACCGATTGCAGCCATGCTCGATACCAAGGGACCGGAAATTCGTCTGAAGACCTTCAAAGATGGCGCTGTGGATTTGGAAGAGGGTCAGAAATTCACCCTGACCGCCCGCGAAGTCGAGGGTACTTCTTCCATTGTTTCCATTTCCTACAAGGAACTGCCGCGCGACGTCAAGGCCGATGACCATATCCTGATCGATGACGGACTGATTGAGCTTGTCATTGACAGTGTTGTTGGCGATGACATCAATTGTACCGTTTTAAATGGCGGTCATGTCTCCGATAAAAAGGGCGTTAATGTTCCAAATGTAGACCTCAGTATGCCTTATATTTCCCCCAAGGATCGGTCCGATCTCGTCTTCGGCTGTGAACAGGGCTTTGATTTCATCTCTGCTTCTTTCACCAGAACCGCAAATGACATCAATGATATTCGACAGGTCCTGAGCGAGCACGGCGGACAGAATATCAAGATCATCGCTAAGATCGAGAACAACCAGGGAATCAACAATATCGACTCTATCATTGATGCGGCAGACGGCATCATGGTAGCCCGCGGCGATATGGGTGTTGAGATTCCTATGGAGGAGGTACCTTCCCTCCAGAAAATGATTATTAAGAAGACTTATATGAAGGGCAAAGTCGTTATCACTGCTACCCAGATGCTGGATTCCATGATCCATCATCCGCGGCCAACCAGAGCCGAGGTTACGGATGTTGCCAATGCGGTTTATGACGGAAGTTCTGCCATCATGCTTTCCGGCGAATCCGCCATGGGCGACTATCCGGTAGAGGCTGTCCGGGCTATGGACCGGATTGCCCGGCGGACCGAGCAGGATATCAACTATCTCAACCGTCAGCACCGCTATGAGAGAAGTGAGCACCAGACCGTTACCGATGCGGTTTCTCATTCTGCCTGCCTCATGGCCGGAGATCTGAGTGCTGCTGCAATCCTGACTGTCACCATGAGCGGTCGTACCGCAAGAATGGTTGCCAAGTATCGTCCTTTAAGCCCGATCATTGCAGGCTGTACCGAGGAACAGGTTTGGCGTCAGCTGAACATGAACTGGGGTGTCACACCGGTTTTGATTGAAAAGCAAGATGATGAGAACGAGCTCTTCCAGGTTGCTATCAGACGGGCCAAGGAAGAGAGACTGGTTCAGGCCGGGGATATTGTCATTGTAACGGCCGGTGTTCCTCTGGGCGTCAGCGGAACTACCAACGTCATCCGGGAAATGACGGTGAGATGACCGCTCCGAGGCAATTATCGTAAGACAAATTACTTTCCAAATTTACGATAGTCAAAACGGCCAGATCCGAGGCAATTATCGTAATACAAAGCAAAATAGAAAAATCCGATAGTGAAAGCTTGAATTCACTATCGGATTTCTTGATTTCAGCTTGTATTACGATAAATCAGGAAGTTTCCGAGGTCATTACTATCGTAATTTTAAAATTCCCTCAATATTACGATAAATCGCCCCATCTCCAAGTCACCAGCTATCGTAATTTTGAAACTTCGATACAGCCCATATAATGGTGTAAATTCGAAAACTAAATAAAAAAGAGCCAAGGCTCCACCTTTCAGTTAAAATGAAGTTACCACACAACACTTAAGAAAGGATGAAAACTATGGCTCAACTCAATATTACACTGAATCAGGCGGAAATTCTACAGCTTCTTTCAAAAGATCATGATCAGGCGTTCCGCGAGCTGCTTCGGAAGTCACCGTCTGCGCAGACGTTGAGATTGGTGTATTTGTGATTAATAGCAATAATGCTATAAGCAAAACCACATTTCTTCGAATTTTTTTGTTTTTCATACATTTATCTCCATCCTAGCATCCGGTAAACCTGCCGATGTAATCCTTACACTTGCTTTTTCCTGATTCAGGCGAACTGCCAATAGTGCCTGTCCATGAAATGTTGTTGAACTACTTGTACAGTATGCTTCTTCTCCAGATGGGGCGCCACTTCCAAAAGCCTCTATCTTTGCCCCTGTGACCACTGCATTTAATATGAGATCAGAATGACGGTTGATCGTACCGGCTTCATCCACAACCGATACCTTGATCAGCACCAGATGTTTCTCATTCACTGTCACTTTTTCCATTTTCAATGCCGCCGGTCTTCCAGCCGTAATAATACAAAAGCGCCCGGTTTCCGAGTTTTCTTCATAGGAAATTGCTGTCAGCGTCCCTGGTTCATATGGAATCTTATAAGAAGCAAGAAAATGATTATCTTTGCCACAAGGCTTCCTTCCCAGAGAATTTCCATTCAGCAAAAGTTCTACCTCGCTTGAGGCGCTGTAAACATCTACTTCTGCTAATTTTCCTTCTTTGGATGGCCACGTCCAGTCTGATTCACAATCGCGCCACATCCAGGCAGTCATCGATGGCTGTTCTCCCGAATGGTCCATATTTCCTACCGTAATATAAGGCTCCTTTCGTAAACCATATACAATTTCGCGATAATAACTAATCGGCCGCCTGCTTCCAATTAAATCAATATCTCCTATGTAAGCCAATCGTTCCGGATATACACTGCTAAAGTTCTCTGTTCCATCATAATGATATATTCCTACTCCAGCTTCTCCGATATAGTCATAACCCGCCCATGTGAAATCACCAATCACATGTGGACAACGCATTACCGTCTTCCAAAGGCTCTCGATTTGTCCCGGGTAAGTTTCTGTGCCAAGTACAGCCTTTGTCGGATTGATACTTTGTTCTAGTTCATACCGATCCGACAGATAATTCAAGCCAACCACATCTGTACTCTGCTCACAAAGCTGCAATGCCTCAGTCACCAGTGGATGCGTAGCAAAAAACTTTCCCTTTTCTCCAGACATCAGGCTCATGAATTGATTCATAGCACTAATACTGTTTTCCTGCCCACTATTCCTATCGCTATTCTCAAAATGTTCAGAAACATCTGAAAGAATCTTTTTCAGCCGATAACCTGCACAATTTAGCCCATTGAGAGC
This sequence comes from Lachnospiraceae bacterium, assembly GCA_029100405.1. GTDB lineage: Bacteria > Bacillota > Clostridia > Lachnospirales > Lachnospiraceae > Lachnocurva. The sequence goes on from JAQXPG010000019.1 coordinate 12,933, forward strand.
ATTTGTGGTAAAGCGTGTATCATCTAATTCTCGAAACTTTTCACATAAATGACGGCAGATTCGCTCTCCCTGCACTGTCCCGGCTTCCCCGATTTCATTTCCTACACTGTATAAAACAACACATGGATGGTTATAATCCTTCTCCACCATATGACGGATCCACAGATCTGATTCAGATAGAAACACATCTGCCACATCAAATGGATTTTTATGTCTGGTCCAGACATCGCAAAGTTCATCCATAACCAGCATCCCAAGTCGGTCACAGGCGAGAAGCATTTCTTCACTCATTGGATGGTGTGCCGAGCGAATAGCATTAAATCCCGCCTCTTTAAGACGTCGACAACGATAGAATTCAGCTTCGTAAAAAGTCTCCGCTCCAATGATACCGTTATCGTGATGAATACATGCTCCCCGGAGTTTGATCTGATGTCCATTTAAAACAAAACCACGAACCGGGTCAATGGATACTGTACGAATTCCGAAGGGAAAACTTACTTCGTCCAATCCAGGAAGAGCAATTCTTATCGTATAGAGAAATGTATGTTCCGGATCCCACAACACAGGATGTTCTACCGGAACTATCATGGATAAAACTTCCTTTCCCGGATCTGGCGAATCTATTTTCTGGACAAAATGGCTGACTGTTTGGCCTTCTTTTACTATATCTATTTCACAAGAATAGTCTCTTGGGCTTTGAACGGTGATAGGTATACGAAATGAAAGCAAAGCTATCTCTGAAGAAAGGCTTTGCACTTTTACCTTAACTTCACTATTTTCAATATAAACATTCCCTCCTGTTAGAAGGTAAACATTTCGGTAAATACCACTTCCTGTATACCATCTGCTATCCGGTTGCAGACTATTGTCAACCTCAACCCGAAGAATATTCTCCTTTCTAAGGCAAGCACTCACATCCACATCAAAACCATCATAACCATAGCGATGTTCTGCCATCAGAAGATCATTACAATACACTCTCGTTCTGCCATAGACTCCATCAAAATGAATCTGGACATGAGGATAATCGGCTGTAAAATATCTGGAATAAATATACTTTCCACCAGGATAGAAGCCGCTTTCTGCACCTGATGGGCATTTCGGATCGCGTTTTTCCCGTATCATGGCATCATAAGGAATGGTAACCGGAATTGAATGATCTCCTCCTGCAAAGGATCGGAACGCAGACTTTCCATCGTCTTTTTCAAATTTCCAATCAGTAAGTAGCTCTGTTTTCTTCATCTTGCCTGTCTCTCCCTGTCAATCTTCTGATTTGCTTTTTCTACTCTCATGAAGGCAAGAAGAATCGTAATTACAATACCGAGAATTACCGGGAAGGTAATATAGAGATTAAAGATCATATGCAAAGCAGATTCCGTCTGAACTGTTGCTTTTCCGGCAAATCCTGCAGCATTCATCAACCAGCCGACTGCAGCTGTTCCAAGTCCACCGCCAACTTTAACACCCACGGAGGAGCAGGAGAACATCATTCCTTCAATGTGTTCGCCTTTCGTACGATAGGTATACCCACTGATTTCTGCGATAAGTGCATTGAGTGTTCCGGTCAGAGGCCCTGCAAAGACACCTTTGATAAACATAAAGATCAGCATAAGTGTAATATTTTTACGACTAGAAGCAGCAATCAATAAAATGCCGAAGATATCACTAATCAGATATCCCCAGAAGTCAACCTTCTGCATGCTCCCAAGTTTAGATACCAGGATCGGTGTGATCACAAGTGCGATAATAACCGGGAACATCTTCATCATCGAGAAGAGGCCAAGTAATGATTCCTTGCCAAGGATATATTTCATAAAGAAGACTGCAGATCCTGTTGTCAGATTTGCCATGAAATAATTGACAATGTAGATCACGAGAATCCCAAGAAAATACTTGTTGGTCAGTAACAGCTTTGCTGATTTCAGGAAGTTATGCTTTTCATTCTTCGAAGTTTCTTCTCTTGCTTCAGGATTTTCCTCTTCCGGTATTTCATGTACGCCCAGACAGCTGAAAGTATTCACTACAAGGCCAATGATTGCACAGATCAGGGCGACCTTCTGCCATCCTGATGCACCACCTCCAAAAGACTTCACTGCTGTAGGTACCAAAAAACCCATTACAATATTTGTAGCAACAGCAAACATAAACCGAATAGAACCAAGCTGCACTCTTTCATTTTTATTACGCGTAATCAATGCAGACAAAGCAGAATATGCAATACCGTTAGCTGTGTAAAAAATAGCATTCAATGATGTGTAAAAAGCGAAGAAATATGCATACTGTGCGGCAGGTGCCCAGCCAGCTGGAACAGAAAATAAGAGCACAAGGCAAAGCGACACACCAATCTGTGCATATAACATCCAAGGTCTTGCCTTTCCGAGTTTAGAATGGGTCCGATCAATAAGATTTCCAAATATCATATCCGTGATTCCATCCAACACCTTGGAAATTAGCATCAATGTGCCGATGATTCCTGTGTTCATGCCCATCGTATTGGATAGATACAAGAGAACAAAACTGGAAACCAGCCCATAACTTGCATTTGATGCCAGATCTCCGGAACCATATGCCAACTTCTGATACCATTTTAAATACTTTTTTTCTTCATTTCCTTCCATTTCATCCACCTCTTTTAATTACCCCTTTCTACAAGCTTCGTCATAATTCCAATGAATCAGGAAATATGATGTAATGAATTGTGTACATTGTATAAATCTTTGAATTGTGTAACAATGACAGAAACGGAAAAACAAGGTCATGAATTCTTATCATATTCGTGAAGGAAATAGCTATGTCTGAAGAAAAAAGCAATCGTTATCTGATAGAGCAGATCATCCGGACACATGTAGCCGGAAAAGAGAGCGAAAACTATATTGAGATTCTCTCGCCCGTGCAATTTACACAGGAAACTTGTCTCATAGGATCAAATGGAAATAACTTTGTGAATTTTTTACTGGCATCCCCCTCTCATCTGTTCACCCATTTCTTCCGAAGTGAACAGGAAATTCGAACATTTAACGGGCGCTCTCCCCATCATCATGATTTTTATGAACTTCTGATTGTCCTGGATGGAGAAGTTCATCAGGAAATCGAACACTCTGAATTTACTTTTCGAAAAGGCAGCTGCTGTCTTATGAATCGAAACATTTCCCATAAGGAGATGTTTTACAGTCCAGCCAAGATTCTTTTTATTGGTCTTTCCAAAGCCTTAGTACAGCAGCTTTCGGAAGCAGAACAGAATTGTTTTTCTCCAAAGGAAGAACTTCCCGGAAAGAATCCTCTTCTTAGCTTTATGATAGAAAATAGCCATAAAACAAATGGAAAAGAATACTTGGACTTCATGCCTACTATGACCAATGATAATTGGATGGAAGTGCTCGATCCGCTTTGTCTGAATTTTATGAATATCATTCAACATCCATTCCCTGGAAGTACATTGATCCTGGAAGGTCTTTTATTGCAATTAATGGCATATATTGGGGATAATTCACATTTTCATATGTCTAAGATTCAAGTAAAATCAGCACCTGACTATCTGCTTTACTGCCATATCTGTCGCCTCATGGAGGAAACCAATGGCCGAATTTCACGTGCAGAACTCGAAAAGACACTTCATTACTCAGGCAATTATTTAAATACCATCATGAAAAAATATTCCGGAACAAACCTTTCCAACTTCGGTATATCAATCTGTATGAAGAAGGCAGCCGATCTCCTGGCTTCCACAGACCTCCCCATTGCAGAGATCATGACCTATCTGCAATTCACAAATACAACACAATTCTATAACTGTTTTCGTGCCGTCTATTGTCAAACCCCTGGTGCATATCGGAACAATATAAAAACAGATACTCTTCATCCGGGAAATGACGGTGAGATGACCGCTCCGAAGTAATTATCGTAATACAAATTACTTTTCAAATTCACGATAGTCCAAACGGCCAGATCCGAGGCAATTATCGTAATACAAAGCAAAATAGAAAAATCCGATAGTGAAAGCTTGAATTCACTATCGGATTTCTTGATGTCAGCCTGTATTACGATAAATCAGGAAGTTTCCGAGGGCATTACTATCGTAATTTTAAAATTCACTCTGTATTACGATAAATCGCCCCATCTCCAAGACACCAGCTATCGTAATTTTGAACTCTCCTCTGTATTACGATAAATCGCCCCAAAGGCAAGTTTTTCACGCCAGCCCGCTATAGCCCATCAGATATTCATCGACCTCCTTGGCGCACTGGCGGCCTTCGACAATGCCCCAGACGACCAAGGACTGGCCTCGGTGCATGTCACCTGCCGTAAAGACGCCGGGGACATTTGTTGCATACTTTCCCTCTTCCGTCTCTACAACATTTCTGGCGGTAAGTTTGATGCCGAAGTCCCTGGGTGCCAGATCTTCCGCGCCGACAAAGCCAGCTGCAATTAAAAGCAGGTCGCAGGGATAGGTCTTCTCCGTACCCTCGACTTCCACCATCTTTCTGTTTTCAAACTTCACCTTTACTGTAGTAACGGATTTCAGATCGCCATTTTTCCTGGTCTCGACGGACTTCACGGTCGTCTCATAGACTCTCGGATCCTTGCCGAAGAGGGCAATGGCTTCTTCCTGGCCATAGTCCGTTTTCAAGGTCTTTGGCCACTCCGGCCAGGGATTGTCGCTCGTTCTTTCAACCGGCGGCTCCGGCATCATTTCCAGCTGGAGCACACTCTTGGCCCCCTGGCGGATGGCAGTTGCAAGGCAGTCATTTCCCGTATCACCGCCGCCTACGATAATCACATTCTTACCATAGGCAAACTTCTTTCCGGCATCTTTGCCCGGTTTACATTGGCCGGCATTGGCCCGGCCTCCGGACACCTTTCCTTCCAGCAGATCCCGGGTTGCCTGGGTCAGAAAATCAACTGCATAGTATACTCCGCCGATTTTCTCCGGATCTGCCGCAGGAAGACTTCTTGCTTTCTTGGCACCGCAGGCCAAAATGACCGCATCAAATTCCTTTAAGAGATCTTTTGCCTTCATGTCCGATCCGACATTGACTCCGGTCCGGAAAGTCACACCCTCTTCTTCCATCAGCTTCCTCCGGCGCTCGATCACATCTTTTGGAAGCTTCATATTAGGAATGCCGTACATCAGAAGGCCGCCGACCCGGTCTTCCCGCTCAAAAACCGTGACATTGTGGCCTCTCCGGTTGAGGCGGTCCGCTGCTGCAAGACCCGCAGGACCGGCACCAACGACAGCGATCTTCTTATCAGAACGAACCTCCGGGATCCGGGGTTTGAGGTAGCCCTTTTCAAATGCCGTTTCTATAATATAGAGCTCGTTGTCACGAATCGTGACCGGATCTCCATGTTCCCCTTCCGTGCAGGCTTTCTCACAGAGAGCCGGGCAGACACGGCCGGTAAATTCCGGAAAGCTGTTCGTCTTCTGCAAACGGGAGTAAGCATATGCCGGCTGTCCCTGATAGATCCCATCATTCCACTCCGGGATCAGATTGTGAAGCGGACATCCGGTCACCATGCCATGAAGTTTCATTGCGGACTGACAGAGGGGAACGCCGCAATTCATGCAGCGTGCGCCCTGCTCTCTCCTGTCTTCTTCACTGATTGCCTCGTGGAAATATTCATAATTTTCGATCCGCTGTTTCGGCGGAATATCTGTATTTGCCTCTCTTCTGTATTCCAGAAAACCCGTTGGCTTGCCCATACGCCCTCCTGTATTCTAAGCTTTTTTCTTTTTCTCTTCCGAAGTTTTTATCAAATCTTCACCCTTGCGCCTGCATGGCTGCAAAGGCTTCCTTTACTGCATTCTCATGAGAAATGCCCTGCTCCTCAAAATGGGAGATTGAGACAACCATCTTATGATAATCGTTCGGAACGATCTTCTTAAAGTAAGGGAGATAATCCTCAAACTCATCCATGATCTTCTGTGCCAGGGTCGAACCGGTTGCCTTGATATAGTCGCTGATAATATTCCGAAGTTCTGCCACGTCATACTTCTCCGTGACCTCAGTCATGAAGACCATATCCTTATTCAGCTTTCGATAGACATCATGATTCATATCCAGGACATAGGCGATACCGCCGGACATTCCGGCTGCCAGATTCTTTCCGGTCGGACCGAGGATGACAGCCCGTCCTCCGGTCATATATTCCAGGCCATGATCGCCGCATCCTTCTGCAACCGCAGTCGCACCGGAATTTCGAACCAAAAACCTTTCACCCGCAACACCGTTGAAATAAGCGGTTCCGCTGGTTGCTCCATAGAGGGCTACATTTCCGACAATAATATTTTTCGAAGGATCAAATCCTGCATGATCCGGCGGTGTGATAACGATCTTACCACCGGACAGGCCCTTACCGACACCGTCATTGGCATCACCCTTTAAGGTCAGGGTCACGCCATGCGGCAGGAAGGCGCCGAAGGACTGGCCACCTGCGCCGGTGCAGTGGATCGTAAAGGTATCGTCTTTGACTTCCTGCTCTCCGAAGCGGCGGGTGACTTCCGAACCGAAAATGGTTCCGACGGTCCGGTCGGTCCCCTTGACCGCGATCGAGATCTCCTTCTGTTCGCCCTTTTCCAGGCTTTCCTTCATGGCCGGCAGGATCTGGCTCTCATCAACGGTCTTTTCCAAATGAAAATCGTAGACCTTATCCGGATTGAAATGCGATTCTTCTTTTCCGGCGTAGGTCTGATCCAGAATGCCGGAAAGCTGTACCGTTTCGGCCCGCTTTGTGATCTGATGATCCTTGGTCCTCAGGCAATCCGTCCTTCCAACCATTTCCGATACGGTCCGAAAGCCCAGCATTGCCATGATCTCCCGAAGTTCCTGTGCCACAAAGCACATATAGTTAATGACATGCTCGGGCTTCCCCTGGAAGCGCTTCCGAAGTTCCGGATTCTGCGTTGCAATGCCCTGAGGGCAGGTATCCTTGGAGCAAACCCGCATCATGGAGCAGCCCAGAGTCACCAGGGGAGCAGTAGCGAAACCGAATTCTTCGGCACCAAGCAAAGCTGCAATCGCCACATCCCGGCCGGTCATAAGCTTGGAGTCGGTTTCCAGAACCACACGATCTCTCAAGCCGTTCTCCATCAGAGCCTGCTGGGCCTCTGCCACACCGAGTTCCCAGGGAAGTCCGGCATGATGGATGGAGGAATAAGGAGCCGCGCCGGTGCCTCCGTCATAGCCGGAGATCAGGATCACCTGAGCGCCTGCCTTGGCAACACCACAGGCGATGGTTCCGACGCCGGCTTCGGAAACCAGCTTAACGGAGATCCGTGCCTTGGGATTGGCATTCTTTAAGTCATAGATCAATTCTGCCAGATCCTCAATGGAATAGATATCATGATGAGGCGGAGGAGATACCAGAGAAACGCCGGGCGTTGAGAACCTGGCCTTGGCGACATCCAGATTGACCTTTCTTCCGGGCAGGTTCCCGCCTTCGCCGGGCTTTGCACCCTGAGCCATCTTGATCTGGATCTCATCGCCGGACACCAGATAAGCCTCGGTCACACCGAAACGTCCGGATGCGACCTGCTTGATCCTGGAATTGGTCTTGGTTCCGAAACGAGCGGAGTCCTCACCTCCCTCACCGGTATTGGACCGGCCGCCCAATGTGTTCATTGCCAGAGCCAGTGTCTCATGGGCTTCCGGAGAAATGGCTCCATAGGACATGGCAGCGACCTGGAAACGCTTGACGATGGATTCAATGGGCTCGACCTCTTCGATCGGAACCGGCTTCTGAACCGGATGGAAAGCCATAAGCCCCCTAAGCGTATGCGGCTTATCATCATCCACCAGACTGGAGTAATCCTTGAATACCTTATAATCTCTCTTCCGGACAGCCTGCTGAAGTGTCACAATGGTTTCCGGACGATACATATGATCTTCTGCGCCTGCACCGGAGCGAAGTCTGTGGAAGCCGACCGAATCCAAGGTCGTATCCTCGGACAGGCCCATGGGATCAAAGGCATGGTTATGGCGATAGGTGACAGAAGCTGCGATGTCATCGAGTCCGATACCGCCGACCCGGCTGACCGTTCCGGTAAAGTACTTGTCAATAATTTCTTTCGAGAGACCGATGGCCTCGAAGATCCTTGCCGACTGATAGGACTGAAGTGTCGAAATTCCCATCTTGGCGGCTGTCTTTACGATGCCCTTTAAGATTGCCATATTATAGTCTTCAATGGCCGTATGATAATCCTTATCCAGGATGCCGAGATCAATGAGTTCGGAAATGCATTCCTGAGCCAGATAAGGATAAATCGCCCGGGCTCCGAAGCCTAAGAGGCAGGCAAACTGGTGGACATCTCTCGGCTCTCCGCTTTCCAGGATCAGAGATACCTGGGTCCTCTTCTTGGTCGCAACCAGATGCTGCTCGACGGAAGAAACCGCCAGAAGAGACGGAATCGGTACATGGTTCTCATCGATCGCACGGTCCGAAAGAATAATGATGTTATATCCCCGCTCGAAAGCCCGGTCAACCGACACATTGAGCTGATCCAACGCCCTCTCCAGAGAAGTATTCTTATAGTAGACGATCGGCAGCGTCGTGGTCTTAAAGCCCGGCTGATCCAGAGAGCGGATCTTCATGATATCAACACCGGACAGGATGGGGTTATTGACCTCTAAGACTCTGCAATTCTGTCCCTTCTCCTGAAGGAGATTACCGTCGGATCCAATATAGACCGTCGTGTCAGTAACGATCTTCTCACGAAGAGAGTCGATCGGAGGGTTGGTCACCTGAGCAAAAAGCTGCTTAAAGTAATTGAAGAGCGGCTGATGCTTCTCAGAAAGAACAGCCAGAGGTACATCATGACCCATGGACATGGTCGGCTCGACGCCGGTCTTTGCCATGGTCAGAATCTCGTCATTCACTTCCTCATAGGTATAGCCGAAGACTTTATAGAGACGGTCCCGCATGGACTGGTCATAGGTCGGAATCTTCTTATTGGGGATCTTCAGATTCTCAAGATGCAGAAGGTTCATATCCAGCCACTCGCCGTAAGGCTTCTTGCCGGAATAATAAGCCTTGACCTCTTCATCCGGGATCATCCGCTTCTTCTTGGTATCAATGAGAAGGATCCGGCCCGGCATGAGGCGGGACTTCTCGACGATATGCTCTGCCGGAATATCCAGGACACCAACTTCGGACGCCAGGATCAGGCGCTTGTCATCCGTCACATAGTAACGGGAAGGACGAAGGCCATTCCGGTCCAGAGAAGCGCCGACAATATCGCCATCCGAGAAGAGGATGGCTGCCGGTCCGTCCCAGGGCTCCATCATGGTTGCATAATAATGATAAAAGTCCTTCCTCTCCTGGGTCATGAAATCATTCTTCTTCCAAGGCTCCGGAATGGTGGACATCACAGCCAGAGGCAGATCCATGCCATTCATATAGAGGAATTCCAGGGTATTATCCAGCATAGCGGAATCGGATCCGTTTCGGTTGACTACCGGGCAGATCTTATCCATCTCATCTTCGAGGACCGGCGACTCCATGGTCTCTTCCCGCGCCAGCATACGGTCTATATTTCCCCGGATGGTATTGATCTCACCGTTATGGGCAATCAGGCGGTAAGGATGGGCCTTCTCCCAGCTGGGCGTCGTATTGGTCGAGAAACGGGAGTGAACGATGGCGATCGCACTCTCATAGTCCTCGTCATCTAAGTCCGGATAGAAGAGGCGGAGCTGGCCGACCAGAAACATTCCCTTATAGACAATGGTCCGGGAAGAAAGGGAGCAGACATAGGTCCCGTCCGCGCTCTGCTCGAACTCACGTCGGGTGACATAGAGTTTCCGGTCGAAAGCGATGTCCCTCTCGACGTCTTCCGGTCTTCTGACGAAGCCCTGGCAAATGTAGGGCATGCTGTCAATGGCTACCTGGCCGAGAATGCCCGGATTCGTAGGTACATCCCTCCAGCCCAGGAATTCCATACCGTTCTTCTCGGCAATAACCTGGAACATTCTCTGCATCATCTGACGCTTCATCCGATCCTGAGGGAAGAAAAACATGCCAATGCCATAATCCCTGGCATGCCCCAGGTCAATGCCACGTTCCTTCATGATCTTCGAAAAGAACTTGTGGGAGATCTGGAGGAGGATTCCGACACCGTCACCAACCTTGCCGCTGGCGTCTTTTCCGGCACGATGTTCCAGCCGTTCTACGATATGGAGCGCGTCATCGACCGTCCGGTGTTCCACCCGGCCGTCGATATTGACAACAGCTCCGATACCGCAGGCATCATGTTCTCTGTCATTGTAGAGAAGAGAAGGATTCTGATTCATGACTCGTCCTTTCTGTAAAAAAAGGCGCCCACCGACAGACCTCCTCTCGGAGACCGGTCGGCAGACGCCTTTGTCTGTACCTCTTGTATTGGATAAGAGTTTACATCCCCTGGGACCATCTGTCAAACAAAACTTTATTAAATTAACGTATCAAAATCAAATGCAAAATAAATTAAAGTAATTGTACTTTGTAGCTAATAAAATTAAGGTCTTCTCTCTTTTACTTCCCGCTGTCCCCATAGTTCGAAAGGACTCTGGCAGACGGATCATTGACATCCTTCAAGCCTTCCCAGGTCCGGTTGGGCATCCAGAAATCCTTGACCATGGCCGACTGTCCCGGATAGTATTTCTCGAAAATCTCCCGATAGAGAAGGGATTCCTTGGTGAAAGGACGAGCATGATCATACTTCATCCGTTTTTCTTCATATTCTTCATCCGTATAGAAAGATTCCGCATAATCGGAAAGATCATCCTTCAGAGAATGACCGACCGCATCGGAAAAGGCGGCCTTCTCCCGCATGAGAATATCTTCCGGGATCAGATGATCCTCTTCAAAAGCATGACGCAGGAGATATTTCCCCTTATGATAGTGATTCCGTTTCTTCTCGGGATCGATCGACATGACATAACGAACGAAAGCCAGATCGCCGAAAGGAACCCGGGCTTCCAGGGAGTTTACACTGATACAGCGGTCTGCCCGAAGGACATCATACATATGAAGTTCCCGGATCCGCTTTACGGCTTCCTTCTGAAACTCCTCGGCACTCGGTGCAAAATCCGTATACTTATATCCAAAGAGCTCATCCGAGATCTCGCCTGTCAAAAGGACCCGGACATCGGTATTCTCATGGATCCACTTACAGCAGAGATACATGCCGATCGAGGCCCTGATCGTCGTGATATCATAGGTCCCCAAAGCCTTAATGACAGGCTCCAGGGCATCCAGGACATCCTGGCGGCTGATAATGACTTCGTGATGGTTGGATCCGATATAATCCGCAACCTCTCTCGCATACTTCAGGTCGATCGCGTCGATATCCATGCCGATGGCAAAGGTCTCCAAAGGTTTCTTGGTCAGTCTGGCTGAAATACCGCAGACCAGAGAAGAATCCAGTCCTCCGGACAGGAGGAAACCAAGGGGTGCATCCGCATCCATTCTCTTCTTCACCCCAGACACCAGGCGATCATGGATATTTCTGGAAATGGTCTCCATATCATCGTAAGACACCCGGCGGACTTCTGCCGGATCATAGTAGGTCACAAAAGCGCCGTCCTTATAATAGGATCCCGGAGGAAAAGGCATGATCTCGCCCTGACAAAGATCGACCAGCTCCTTGGGTTCCGAAGCAAAAACAATACAGCCGTCGCTGTCATATCCATAATAGAGGGGCCGGATCCCGATCGGATCCCGGGCAGCCACATAAGAACGGGTCGATGCATCATAGAGGACCAGAGCAAACTCCGCATCCAGTTCCCGGAACATATCGCATCCCAGTTCCCGATAGAGGGGAAGCAGGATCTCGCAATCCGATTCCGATACAAAACGATAACCTTCTCCCTCCAGCTTATCCTTCAAGGGACGGAAACCATAGATCTCGCCATTGCAGACCAGCATATCCTGATCCAGGGTAAAGGGCTGCATGCCGCTTGCCGTAAGGCCCATGATAGCCAGACGGTTAAAGCCCATAAGTCCGGCCTCATTCGAGAGGATACGGCTGTCGTCCGGGCCTCTGGAAGTTGTTGTAAAAAGTGCCTCTTTAAAACGGGACGGATCCGCTTTGGGATTGGTCCATACTAAAATTGAACACATAAGATCCTCCTCATCTCAGAGAAAACATCATCTCTTCATAAGTCGGATAATTCAAGTAATCAGAAGGAATCTCAGCCTCTGCCGCATCAATGCAGGAACGAATGTCCGCCATATCCTGAAGGATCACATCATGATAGAACCTGGCCTTCTTCAGGCTGTCCTCTTCTTCCTCTGCTGTCCTGGTATCAGCGGCAAGCTTCTTTAAGCCGGTCCGGATCCCTTTGGCATCCTCGGAAAGTTCCTTGACGAGATCCGTTTCCATCTCGGTGTCGATATCTTCCGAAAGCTCTTTCTTGGCCAGAGCCTCCTCTGTAAGATCCGAACTATAAGAAACAAGGGCCGGTCTTACGTCTTTCTTTACCATATCCTGCATGGTCAGAGACTCGATGTGGATGGCCTTGGCATAGTTCTCCAGATTGATCTCATAACGAGCCTGGATTTCAGATGCGTTATAAATATGGAATCTCTCAAAAAGGTCTACATTTTTCTCTGCAATAAAGGCGGGCATAGCATCCGGCACACTCTTCAGGTTATAGAGGCCTCTTGCCTCGGCCTTCTCTACCCAGTCTTCTGCATAACCGTTTCCGTTGAAGAGAATCTTATGATGCTCTTTCAAAAGTGCCTGCAGATGGGCCATGATAGCAGTCTCCAGTTCTTCCCTGGGCGTACCCTCCAGAGACTTGCGGATCTCGCGGAGAGAATCGGCAACTGCAGTATTTAAGATAATAGCGGGATCTGCGACGGAAACAGAAGAGCCCGGCATACGGAATTCGAACTTATTGCCGGTGAAAGCAAAAGGTGAAGTCCGGTTACGATCGGTCGTGTCCTTGGTCAGAGTCGGAAGGACTTTGGCTCCGATGTCCATCAGGGTGTGCTTGGCATCCTCAGGAGTCTTGCCCTTTTCAATGGCATCCAGGATCTGGGCCAGTTCATCGCCGACGAAGATCGATACAACAGCGGGAGGTGCTTCATTGGCGCCCAGACGGTGATCGTTTCCTGCGGTCGCAACACTGGCACGCATGAGATCAGCGTATTTATCTACAGCCGCAATAACAGCGACCAGGAATACCAGAAACTGGGTATTCTCTGCAGGTGTCGTGCCCGGTTCCAGAAGGTTTTCCCCGGTATCGGTGCCCATGGACCAGTTGACATGCTTACCGGAACCATTGACGCCGTCGAATGGCTTCTCGTGAAGGAGGCAGGCCATGTTATGACGATCTGCAACCTTCTTCATGATCTCCATGGTCAGCTGGTTATGATCTACTGCAATATTACTCATTTCAAAGACCGGAGCCAGCTCATGCTGAGCCGGTGCGACTTCGTTATGCTTGGTCTTCGCAGGGACACCCAGCTTCCAGAGTTCCTGATCCAGGTCATGCATGAATTCAGAGACTCTCGGTTTCAGAACGCCGAAGTAATGATCCTCCATCTCCTGACCCTTGGGAGCCGGTGCTCCGAAAAGAGTCCTGCCGGTCAGAACCAGATCCTTCCGGGACAGGTACATATCCTTGTCGATCAGGAAATATTCCTGCTCGGAGCCGATCGTCGTATCGACACGCTTCACCTCTTCTTTTCCAAGAAAATGAAGCATATGCACAGCCTCATGATTCAGAGCGTCCATAGAGCGAAGCAGTGGAGTCTTCTTATCCAGCGATTCGCCGGTGTAAGAGCAGAAGGCTGTCGGAATATAGAGCGATCCGTCTTTTACAAAGGCAGGAGAAGAAGGATCCCATGCAGTATAGCCGCGGGCTTCAAAAGTAGCGCGAATACCGCCGGAAGGGAAACTGGAGGCATCCGGCTCGCCCTTGACCAGTTCCTTGCCGGAGAAATTCATAATGATATTGCCCTTATCGTCCGGATTGATGAAGCTGTCGTGCTTCTCTGCGGTAAGACCGGTCATAGGCTGGAACCAGTGGGTGAAGTGGGTGGCACCCCGCTCGATGGCCCATTCCTTCATGGTGGCAGCAACCGTATTTGCCACGGTCAGTTCCAAAGTCGTTCCATTATCGATCGTTTTCCTTACTGCCTTATAAACATCCTTGGGAAGACGTTCCTTCATGACCTTATCATTGAAGACCATGCTTCCGTAGATCTCCGGGACATTGATCTGTTCCATAACCTGCTCCTTCCTTAAGCTTCCTGCTGCGATTCCCAGCAGCCTGTACTTTGTCATTTTGTTCTGAATGAAATACAAAAAAGGCGCCTTGGACACGGTATGCGTATCCAAAGCGCCTTTGCTTTGTTGTGGGAATTGTAGTTCAATCACCCCGGCCTTGTCAATGGTTTTTTTCATTTCATTTTCATAATTTACACAGGGGCGATTCCGGTGTATATTTATCTATATGTTTATCAATCGAAGACTACTGTCCGTCCTAACGCGTGAGCTGACAGACAGGACGAACTTAAGATCGAAAGACAAGAGTTGGCATTGTCGTCAGCGTAGCAGGGGTTTTTACCCCTTTTCGCTGACGGCATTTTCTTTTGAAAATGTTTTGTAAAAGAAAGGAAGAAAAATGATCAAGTACGTATTCGTAACAGGCGGCGTTGTCTCCGGCCTCGGCAAGGGCATCACGGCAGCCTCTCTGGGACGCCTCTTAAAGGCCAGGGGATATCGTGTCACCATGCAGAAATTCGATCCCTATATCAATGTAGACCCGGGTACCATGAATCCCATCCAGCACGGCGAGGTCTATGTCACAGATGACGGAACCGAAACTGACCTGGATCTGGGACACTATGAGCGTTTCATCGACGAATCCCTTGATCACAATGCCAATGTCACCTCCGGCAAGATTTACTGGTCCGTTCTGAATAAAGAAAGACACGGAGACTACGGCGGAGGCACCGTTCAGGTCATTCCTCATATCACAAATGAAATCAAGTCCCGCTTCTACCGCAGCGATGACCCCAAGGAAGATCGGATCGCCATCATCGAAGTCGGCGGTACTGTCGGTGATATCGAGAGCCAGCCTTTCCTCGAAGCCATCCGCCAGTTCCAGCACGATATCGGACGGGAGAATGCCATCATGATCCATGTCACTCTCATCCCCTATCTCCGCGTCTCCCAGGAAATGAAGACCAAGCCGACGCAGATGTCCGTTAAGAAGTGTCTGGAGATCGGTATCCAGCCGGACATCCTGGTCTGCCGGACCGAATATCCTCTGCCTCAGTCCATGAAGGATAAGATCGCTCTCTTCTGTAATGTCCAGAGCGACCATGTCATTCAGAACCTGGATGCTCCGTCACTCTACAGTGTTCCTCTTCTTATGGAAAAGGAAAACCTGGCCGGCGCTGTCCTGGAATGCCTGAATCTTCCGAATCCGGAACCGACCGGATTAAAAGAATGGGAAGAGATGGTCGACAGAGAACACCATCCCAAGCAGGAAACCGAGATCGCCATTGTAGGTAAATACATCACACTGCATGACGCTTATCTCTCGGTCGTAGAAGCCCTGGCCCATGGCGGCATTGCTACCCAGACCAAGGTCAAGATCCGCTGGGTGGATTCCGAAGAGGTGGAAAAAGAAGGTGCTGACAAGCTCTTAAAGGGTGTTTCCGGCATTCTGGTTCCGGGCGGTTTCGGAAATCGTGGCACCGAAGGCATGATCATCGCTGCAAGTTATGCCAGAGAAAAGAAGATTCCTTATCTGGGTATCTGTCTGGGCATGCAGATGGCAGTCGTTGCCTTTGCCAGAGATGTTCTGGGATATCATGATGCAAACTCCACGGAATTTGCTCCTGACACCCTGCATCCGGTCATTGACCTTATGGCATCGCAGAAAGATGTCACAGACCTTGGCGGAACCATGCGTCTGGGCGCATATCCCTGCATACTGGACAGTAATTCCCTCTCCATGAAGCTCTACGGCTCAAGAGAGATCTCCGAACGTCATCGTCACAGATATGAGTTCAATAATGATTACAGGGCCATCATGAATCAGAAGGGTCTTAAGACCGTCGGTCTCTCTCCGGATGAAAGGATCGTGGAGATGGTTGAGATCCAGGATCATCCTTTTTATATCGGGACCCAGGCCCATCCGGAATTTAAATCCAGACCCAATAAGGCCCACCCCCTCTTCCGCGGTCTGGTGCAGGCAGCTGTGGACTACCAGAATCAGTAGGTCATGTCTCGATATCAGGCTAAGTATGCCACTTTCCGATGACGACAGGAGTAAGAATCGAAAAGGTCCCGCCTCGCTATCAGGAAAAACATGCCTTGTCATGCCTTGAAGGCTTCACCGCCTGATATCGAAACGAAACAGGAAAAAGAAAAAGGAAACGCTCCCAAGGGGAATCAGAAACAGGAGGCTGTCATGAGTTATTACACAAAAGAAGACATCTTACACATGATCGATGAAGAGGACGTCAAGTTTATCCGCTTGCAGTTTGCAGACTTTTTCGGTGTCCTTCGGAATATTGCCGTGACCGGAGCCCAGATCAAAAAGGCATTGGACGGCAGCTGTTCCATTGACGGTTTTCATATCCGGGGTGCCAAGGCCTTAGGCTATCGGAACATCTATCTGATGCCGGATCTGGATACCTTCGCTATTCTGCCCTGGAGGCCGCAGAACGGCAAAGTCGCCCGTTTCTTATGTGACCTTACGGATCGGGAGGGAAATCTCTTACCGGAAAGTCCCAGAACCATCCTTCGTCAGCAGCTGAAGCGTGCAGAAGAAAAGGGGCTCTACATTGAATTGAACCCGGAATGTGAATTCTTCCTCTTTGATACCGATGAAAACGGTCTTCCGACCAATCAGACAACGGAGCATGCCTATTATCTGGATATGGCGCCTCTGGACTCCGGAGAAAATGCCCGCCGGGATATCATTTTCGCCCTGGAGAATCTGGGATTTGAAATGGAATCTTCTCATCACGAAGATGCTCCTGCTCAACATGCGGTGTCTTTCCAGAAGGCGACCGGCATCCGGATGGCGGACCGGATCCTGACCTTAAGGAATACTGTCCGGACCATTGCCGTCCGTCATGGTTTCTATGCGACCTTCATGCCTAAGCCCCGGGCGGATCTGCCCGGTTCTGCCATGGCATTGAATGCATCCTGCCAGGACCTGACCAAAGACTGGTTTACGGATCCGAACGATGCTTATGGCTTAAGCGAAGACGGAAAGCATTTTATTGCAGGACTGCTCTCTCATATGCGGGGCGCCTGTGCCATTGCCAATCCCATTGTAAATTCCTATAAGCGTTCCATCTCCCGTTTCCATGATCCGAAAGGGATCTACTGGTCTCCTTCCGATTACCGGGCACTGGTTACGGTATCAAAAAATGAAAATGACCGGACGGTCATCGAATGGGAACTGCCGGATGGAGCAACCAATCCATATTTAAATATTGCATATCTCCTGGCAGCAGGACTGGAAGGAATTGAAAAGAAACTTCCTCTGCCTAAGCCGGACTGCCAGGGTCAGACTCTGCCTGAAACTCTGATTGACGCTATAAAAGCCTTTTCTGAAGACGATTTCTTCCGACAGCTTTATGGTGATAACTACGCATCGGTCTACATTTCCGAAAAGAAAGCGGAATGGGATTCCTATGCAAAAGAAGTTACCGACTGGGAGATCCGGGAATACTTAGGCCGGATCTGATGGAAGAAGGAGAGCCATATTGAGTTTTATCCTATTGGCTTTTCCAAACGAAACGACATCTGAAAAGATTCGTACGCTTCTCCTTCGACATGGCTTCGAGGATGTCCGGATCGTCTCCGGCGGCGGTGAAGCCCTCCGGGAGATGTCCGAAGATAATACCGGGCTTCTGCTCTGTCCGGTTCGAATGAAGGATACCGATTATGTCCATGTCCTTCATCGCATGTCTTCCTTCTACGAAATGCTGCTTCTGGATTCCCCAAGGCACATAGCAGAACGTAAGGAAGAGGATGTCATGGCCCTGTCTGCGCCGATTCATTCTACGGATCTCATCGAGACCGTCGATATGATGCTGGGCGGACTGGAATATGTCTATCGTCAGGAAAAGAAAAAAGAAAAGAGAAACAAGAAACCCAAGCCCCGATCTGCCGAAGACCAGAAGCTTCTGGACGAGGCCAAGATCCTTATTATGGAGAGAAACCATATGTCAGAGCCGGAGGCTTTCCGCTATCTGCAGAAGAACTCCATGGATATGGGACGGAGCCTGGTTGAGACGGCCCAGATGATCCTGGCTTTTCGCTAGATTTGATTGTCCTGTCTTTTCGCCGGTTATATGCAAGATCTAGCTGGTATGCCGGTGAGAAAAGTATTATAACTGAAAAAAAGGAGGAATCCTCTATGGAATTTACAAAAATGCATGGCTGCGGCAATGACTATGTCTATGTCGACGTCACGAAGAATATGATCCCGGATCCGGAGGGAACAGCCCGCTTTGTCAGTGACCGCCATTTTGGCATCGGTTCGGACGGACTGATCCTGATTGCCGGGAGTAGCGTTGCAGATTTCCAGATGATCATGTATAACGCTGACGGTTCCCGCGGTAAGATGTGTGGAAATGGCATCCGCTGCGTCGGTAAATATGTCTATGACCATGGTATGACAAAGAAAACGACAATCACAGTCGAGACTCTGGCTGGAATTAAGACGCTTGTCATGACACCGGGGCCGGATGGAAAAATTGAAAAAGTCCGCGTCAATATGGGCGCTCCTGTTTTCGAGTCCAAGCTGGTACCGGTAACATTTGACGGTCCGCAAATGGTAAATCAGCCACTGACCGTACTTGGAAAAGAATATTTCGGCACAGCGGTTTCCATGGGCAATCCCCACTTTGTCATCTTCTGTAAAGAAGATGTCCGAGATCTGGATCTGGAAAAGATCGGTCCGCATTTTGAAAAAAATCCCATCTTCCCGGAAGGCGTAAATACCGAATTCGTGAATGTCCTGGATCGAACTCATCTTCGTATGCGGGTCTGGGAAAGAGGTTCCGGCGAGACTCTGGCCTGCGGAACCGGTTCCTGTGCCATCCTGGCCGCTGCCGTGAAAAACGGCTTGGCAGACAGAACTTGCGACATCGAACTTTTGGGCGGCCATCTCCAGAATACCTGGGATGAAAAAGAAGATACAATCTATATGGAAGGCCCGGCCACGACGGTCTTTTCCGGTAATATTACCATCTGATATCTGAATCATTGCCATCTGATATCTGAATAACTGCTATCTGATATCTGAATCATTGCTATCTGATATCTGAATAATTGCCATCTGATATCTGAATAATTGAAGGAGGAAAACGATGTATAAAATCAATACCAACTACCAGAAGCTCCCCGGTAACTATCTCTTCAGCACCATTGCTAAAAAGGTAGCTGCCTATAAGGAAGCCAATCCCGATGCCGATCTGATCCGGCTCGGTATCGGCGATGTCACCCAGCCTCTGGTTCCAAAGGTTATTGAAGCGCTTCATAAATCGGTAGATGAAATGGGTCATGCCGAGACCTTCCACGGATATTCTCCGGATCTCGGCTATCCCTTCTTACGGGATATCCTGGTGGAGAAGGTCTACAAGCCCCTGAAAGCAGAGGTTTATTCCGATGAGATCTTCATTTCTGACGGTGCTAAATCCGATTCCGGCAATATTCAGGAACTCTTCAGCGTGGATAATATTATCGCTGTGACCGATCCTGTCTATCCAGTCTACATTGATTCCAATGTCATGGCAGGCCGTTGCGGAACTTATGACGAGGCCAGCGGCAAATGGTCTGATGTCGTCTACATGCCTTGTGTCAGAGAGAATGGCTTCGTTCCGGAATTTCCGAAACGGAAAATGGATATCATCTATCTCTGCAATCCCAATAACCCGACCGGAACAACCTTGAATAAGAAACAGCTCCAGGACTGGGTGAATTATGCCAACCGGGAGGGGGCTCTGATCATCTACGATGCCGCATACGAGTCCTATATCACTGAGGATGATGTGCCCCACTCCATCTATGAGTGTGAAGGAGCCAGAACCTGTGCCATTGAGATCCGCTCATTCTCCAAGAATGCCGGCTTCACCGGTGTCCGTCTCGGCTTTACCGTAGTTCCCAAAGACCTGGTATCCAATGGTGCCAGCCTTCACGATATGTGGGCCAGAAGACATGGAACGAAGTTCAACGGTGCGCCCTACATTGTTCAGAGAGCCGGCGAGGCCGTCTACTCCGATGAAGGACAGAAACAGGTCAAGGAAGAAGTGGCTTATTATATGCGAAATGCCCATACCATCAAAGCAGGCCTTGCTGACGCAGGCTTTGAAGTCTACGGTGGCATCAATGCACCATATATCTGGCTGAAGACTCCGGAAAACATGACTTCCTGGGATTTCTTCGATTATCTCCTGGATAAGGCTCATGTTGTCGGCACACCGGGTGCAGGCTTCGGTCCGAGCGGAGAAGGTTATTTCCGCCTGACTGCCTTCGGTTCCTATGAGAATACCCTGGCTGCTTTGGAGAGGATCAAGAAAATCTGATGTCACAGAAATCGAAGGGTGCGTTTCTTACGACCTTTGGCGGAATCTGCTGGGGGCTGTCCGGCTCCATGGGCCAATTTCTTTTCACAAGAGAGGGAATGGACGCCCGCTGGCTGACCCCCATCCGCCTTTTTCTCGCAGGACTCATCCTTTTTATCTATTGTCTGATTCGTGAGAAAAGACTGCTTTTCGATATCGTAAAGCACAAGCGGACGCTTCTTCTCCTGACCATCTATGGAATTCTGGGTGTGTCCTTCTGTCAGCTTACCTATTTCATGACAATTCAATATTCATCCGCCGGCCTTGCCACGATCATGCAGGACTTATCACCCGTCATGATCCTGGTCTTGACCTGTTTCATCAATAAAAAGCGGCCAATGCTTGTCGAAGTTGCAAGCATTGGCCTGGCTTTTGTCGGGGTCCTTCTGATCATCACCCACGGTAATCTGCAGGAACTGGCTTTTCCACCCATTGCAATCGTGACCGGAGTCCTCTGCGCAGCCTTTGTCTGCGTTTATAATCTGGCTGCACCATTCCTCACAAAACGTTATCCTGTCACCGTCCTCCAGGCCTGGTCCTTTCTGGCCGGCGGCATTATTATCGGCCTTCTTACCGGTGGCTTCACGATCCAATACAGGCCAAGTATGGTTGGTCTCTTTGGAATTGTATTTGTAGTCATCGTAGGGAATATCCTGGCTTTCACTTCTTATATCAAAGGTGTCAGCCTGATCGGACCAAATCGGGGCATCCTTTACGGCTTTTCCGAACCTGTGACCGCTGCTTTGGTTTCCGCCTTGGTTTTCCATTCTCCCTTCGGTTTCTGGGATCTGGTCGGATTTGCCTGTATCTTTTTCATGCTCTTCTTGATCTCGAAGAAGAAGCCGGCGTAAGGATCGGCGATGTGATCGTCGATTTGATCGACAAAGAAGCCGGCCTAAGGATCGTCGATTTGATTTTGCTTTTTGCTATGTCAGATGCAAAGCCTAAAAATCATGTGTGGTTTCATTTGGAAATTGTGGTTTCATTTGGAAATGGCCAACTGAAAATAGCCGATTCTAGGCTGGTTCTAGGCCGTAAAATTCGATATACAGAATCTTTTTGAAATCATGCGCCTTTCCATGGCGAAAAGCTCCCTTTCAGAGGACAAATATTCGATATACAGAATCTTTTTAAAATCATGCGTGTTTTCAACTGGAAAATAGCCGATTTTAGGCTGTGAAATTCGATATACAAAATCTTTTTTAATTCATGCGTGTTTTCAACCCTAAAAGTACGCATGATTTTAAAAAGATCTCATATATCGAATATTCAGCTACAAAACCTGCCTCATTCAGCCATAAAACACGCATGATTTTAAAAAGATCTCATATATCGAATATTCAGCTGGTGTGGGGGCAGGATTTCAAGCAAGAAAACCTGGATTCTGCCGATCTGAAAGAGTCAGTGTCTTTTTTTCCATCAAATAGGGAGACAACCAGGAGGCCTGATAGGCCTGAAGCTGAAGAGGAAGGTTTATGATCCGTGGATCTGCCGGTTTTTTCTCATTTCCCGGGCCCAAGCGAACTTCCTCTTGTCCCTTCTCTTCTTCCAGCTCATCCGGATGATAAGGGAGATCCCCCTGTGGATGATAAAGGGGATCCCCCAGTATCGGATGCCCGATCGAAGCCAAATGAACCCGGATCTGATGGGTCCGTCCCTGATCAATCGTAATGGAAAGAAGGGTCCGCTTGCCAAGCGGATCCCTTTTTATGACCTTGCAATGGGTAACTGCCGTCTGCCCGTCTTCTCCGACTTCCCGGAGCATAAGGGACCCTGCTTTTCTCCGAAGCGGCCGATCGATCGTAAAGGTGTCCTCCGATATCAGGCCATCAGCCCAGGCTCGATAGGTCTTCTGATAGTCGCCCCGGGTCCGCTCCAAAGTCATGATCCCTGCTGCATCGGAATTCTTAGCAAATAAAACAATACCAGAGGTATCCCGATCCAGTCTCCCAACCGGATAGATCCTGCCCCGGTCCAGTCCCAAATGATCTGCCACCTGATTAGCCAGCGTATCTGCATAATGCCCCGGAGAAGGATGACAGACCACATGATCCTTTTTATTCAGGAAAATCAGATCAGAGTCTTCATAGAGGATCTCTAGAGGCGGCATCCCTGCCTGTGGTTTCATCCAGACCGACTCCCCGCCCCGGTCATATTCTCCAGGATCGGTCAATCGGATGGAAAGGATCTGTCCGGTCCGGACCCGTTCGGTCACGAAGGCATAATCCCCATCCAGAAGCACGCCCATTGGTCTTCTCTTGATCCGCCGAATGATCCGTTCTGACAAGTTAAGACTGGAGCGAAGAATCCAGTGAATGGTCAGGCCTTCTTCCTCTTTCCTGATATCCAT
>JAQXPG010000020.1 GCA_029100405.1 Lachnospiraceae bacterium
CGGCCGCATAGCTGGACCAGGACTTACCCTGGATCTTATGACTTTGGAAGATCTTCGAAATATAGGGCGATACGCCATTGGTATAATAATTCAAAGGATTCTCCCTGTCGAAGAAGTTCTTGGACAGAGGGACCAGCTTATTCTCGCTGATCAGTTTCATGAACATATATTCCGAAGGGCAGATCAGATCATAGCTGTCCCCAAGGGTCAGCATATTATAGAGATCTTCGTTGGTGCCAAAGGTCGAATATTCCACTTTGACCTTGACGCCGTAATTCTTCTCATACCAGTCCTCGAAATCCCGGATCATGGAATTTTTTCCGATAATCTTGCCGGAAGGGAGATCGATGGCCTCGGATTCATCCCAGTCGCCTTCGTCCATGTACTCTTCCCAGTTGCAGACTCTGAGCGTGATGGTCTTTTTGGAATCTGTCTTTTTCTTTTCCTCTTTGGCTTCTGCCCTGGAGGACGGGAAAAATAAGGCGGAGAAAGTAAGAAGCATTGTCAGAAAGAGAGACAGAAAACGAAGAAAAGCATGATGTGATCTCTGGTTCTTCTGTCTCATGCTTTTACGGTCGAGATCTCTCTGGGCTTTTGTGCTCTGGTCTATATTTCTCATGGAAGCTCTGCCTCCTTTCTTGTGCGGTTCTCTGTTTTACGGGCAAACAGATTTGCAGCCACGACTACCAGAATAACAATCACAAAAATCAGAGTCGACAGGGCCCAGAGTGCCGTTTTAATCGTGGTCTGGGATCCCTTTGTCGCATTGACGACATAGGTCGAAATGGTATTGAATGTCGCAGGCTTTGTATAAGTTGCAATGAAGTAGTCATCCAGTGACAGGGTCACAGCCAGACCGAAACCCGAAATGATGCCGGGCATGAGCTGGGGCAGAATGACCTGGAGGATGGCCCGGCCCGGCTTTGCTCCGAGGTCCAGTGCTGCTTCGTACTGGCTGGAGTCCAGTTGTTTCAGCTTGGGGAGGACCGACAGATAGACAAAGGGTGCGGACAATACCACATGACCGATGATCAGGGGGAGATAAGAATCCTTATTCATATGAAGGACGACGACCAGAAGAACGCACATGGAAAAGCCCGTTACGACATCTGCATTGATGACCGGGATCTGGTTTAAGCCATGGATCATGGCCTTCATTTTCCTGCCGGAATAGAAGGAGCCGATGGCTCCCATACTGCCTAAAACCGTTGAGATCAAAGCGGAGACGAGAGCCAGAAGAAGGGTCCCTATGATCATGTCTCTAAGCTCCGGCGTTGTAAAAAGCGTCACATAGTTCTGCATGGAAAAACCCCGGATGGCACCAAGATTGGTGGCACTGGTAAAACTATAGACCGCAAGGATCAGGATGGGGAAATAGAGGGCCAGAAGCATGATGACAAAGAATACTGCCCGGCCGATTCCCAATTTCTTCTCTTTCAAAACCGTGCACCTCCTCTGATCGTATCCTTCTCTTTGCTGTCGCTGAAAAATGTAAAGAGACAAATGATGCCAAGAAGGATCAAGGCAATCATGGATCCGCCATTCCAGTTATAGGCTGCGAAATAACTTCCGATCAGGGAGCCCATGATATAAGTCTTGTTATAAAGCATATCCAGGACCACATAGTTGGTCATGGCCGGGAGAAAGACCATAGAAATCCCGCTCATGACTCCCGGAATAGAAAGCGGCAGAGTCACCTGGACAAAAGCCCTCTTCGGATCAGCTCCGAGATCCTCAGCTGCCTCTAAAAGAGCCGGATCCAGCTTTTCGATCGAGTTATAGATCGGCAGAATCATAAAGGGCAGAAAATCATAGGTCATTCCGATCACTGCATTTAAGAAGGGATAGAAAGCCAGATTTCCTTCGATTGCCGTCAGGACTTCCTTCATTGCCGTAATGCGGAGGGAGAAATTGATCCACATAGGGAGAATGAAAATCATCAGGGCGACATGCCTGGCTTTGATCTTGCTGGTCGCAAGGAAATAGGCCAGGGGATAAGCCAGAAGGACTGAGACAAGGGTCGTCACCGCTGCCAGAGCCAGGCTGTAAACCAGAGTCCCTATGGTATTGGGATTGGTGAAGAAACCGGTCAGATTATCAAATGTAAACCGGCCCGTACCATCTGTAAAAGCGTAGAAAAACAGCACCAGAAGCGGAGCCGCTACAAATAAAAGGAGAAAAAGTGCATAAGGAATGCATAGATTTTTTCTGGAAAAACGCATTTCTCTCATTCCTTCCTGTGGTTACTCAATAATTACGACCAGAGATCTGAGCCTTCCATCTGCTGCAGCCGGTCGATCCTTCTTTCTATGAAATGGCTAGGAGATGGCTGTGAGATGGGTGATCTCACTTTCTCTTGGTGATCACTTTCTCTTGGTGACCGAGAATTT
The DNA here is from genome assembly GCA_029100405.1 of Lachnospiraceae bacterium. Taxonomy (GTDB): domain Bacteria; phylum Bacillota; class Clostridia; order Lachnospirales; family Lachnospiraceae; genus Lachnocurva. Next base: position 2,391 of record JAQXPG010000020.1, read on the forward strand.
CATCTTATCCGTCGGCATGATCAGGCCGACCCTGTCACCCATGTTCCAGAGGTCTTCATCGTAGACGGCAAAGTCCTGTTCGGAATCGGTATGAACGATATAGAGATAGTGGTCACCTTCATAGATCAGATTGGAGATATTGCCATATTCCAGACCCGCTTCCTGATCATCGGTCATTTCAATATCACCCGGCTGAATGGATGCAAGAACACGAATACGGTCGAAATCAACTTCCTCGCCCTGGGCATCCAATATGGTCCCGTCTTCCCTGCGCTTCGATCCCGGAAGCAGGTTGGTCAGGCTCACGTGCAGCAGGGTATCATTATAAGAAAGTCTCTGATCCTTATTGATATCTACCGGGAAGGTATTGGTATTATCTTCCGCTTTTATGACATGGATCCCGTCCGGATCCAGGCAGATACCAACATGATCGCCGACCTTCTGCGACTTTGTCGTTCTTGCGACGATCTCATTCTTTCCGGACTGCATGGTAATCTCATAATGCATGCCCTTGAAGATCACGCCGATCACATCAGCCCGTATGGTTCCCTTTTCCGGGGCTACGATCTCGATATCCTCCGGACGAACCACCGCGGTGACATGGGTTCCCTGAGGGAAATCATCCAGACATTCGAAAGCTCCGCCGCAGAAACGGACCTGCTTCTCTCCTGTCATCAGGCCGCTGAAAATATTGGACTCGCCGATAAAGTCTGCGACAAAGATATTTTTCGGTTCGTTATAGATGTCTTCCGGTGTGCCGATCTGCTGGATCTTTCCTTCACTCATGACAACGATCTTATCCGACATGGTCAAGGCTTCTTCCTGATCATGGGTGACATAGATAAAGGTGATGCCCAGCTTATCATGCATGGCCTTAAGTTCCAACTGCATTTCCTGACGCATTTTCAGATCCAGGGCTGCCAGAGGCTCGTCTAAAAGCAGGATCTCCGGCTCGTTGACCAGGGCCCGGCCGATTGCGATTCGCTGCTGCTGGCCGCCGGACAGGGTGGAAACGGCCCGGTCTTCAAAGCCCTCGAGATCGACCAGAGAAAGGATCCTTTTCACCTTCTTTTCGATCTGATCCTTGGGCATTTTCTTCTGCTTCAGGCCAAAGGCAATATTGTCATAAATATTCATATGCGGGAAGAGCGCATAACGCTGGAAAACCGTATTGATGGGTCTCTCATAGGGCGGCAGATTGGTGATGGACTTGCCGTTCAGAAGGATTTCTCCGGAAGTCGGGAGTTCAAATCCCGCAATCATACGAAGGGTCGTTGTCTTACCGCAGCCACTCGGGCCAAGAAAGGTAACAAATTCCCCTCTCTTCACATCCAATGTGAAGTCTTCTACGGCAATAAAACCGTTGTCTTCATACTGTTTCACCACATGACGAAGTTCGATAATATTCGGTTGACTATTCTCATTGGATCCATTCCCTGCCGGGGAAACGGCTCCATGAGAAGGATCCGGGCTGTGGAATCTGGAATTAAAGATCTTCATTTCATACTCTCCCAACTGGTTGACGGGTTACATTCTTCGGAATTTGCCGATAAAAGGCAAGGAAGTCTTAAAAAAGGCTCCCTTGCCCATCTTTCTTATGTGATCAGTTTTCGGATCAATGACCGGACTGCGTCCGGCCGCAGGGAATCCTCTGGTTCATTACTGTGTCCGGCCGCAGGGAATCCTCTGCTTCATTACTGCTTCTGGCCGCAATGAATACAATAGGTCTCGTTGTCCGGAGTCATCTGTCCGCAATGGCTGCATAGGTGCTCGCCATGTCCTTCCACGGAATCCTCAATCGCTTCCGTTGTCCTTGCCGCGTCCCGGCCTCCTTTGCCGGTCTCAGGTTTAATGCAGGGATCATTTGGGTCTTCCTTTTTCGGCTTGGCAGCCGTATCGATCGGTGTATGATCACCAATGCCCAGAGCTTCCCCGACCAGACCGAGTGAACTTACTGCATTCGCGATATCCGAAGGCATATAGATCTTCGTTGCACGTCCGTCAGAAACTTCCTTCAAGGCTTCGATCCCCTTCAGTTTCAGAACGGATTCACCGATATTTGCTTCATTCAGTTTCTTCAAGCCTTCGGCTTCGGCCTCATAGACCATCTTCACTGACTTGGCACGGCCCTCTGCAAGTGCGATCTGCGCATCACGTTCTGCTTCGGCAGCCAGGATCTTGGCTTTCTTATCACCTTCGGCCCGGCTGACAACAGCTTCCTGATGAGCCTGTGCTTCCAGAACCGTCTGACGGCGTTCCCGCTCTGCCCGCATCTGCTTGGTCATGACCTCTTCGATCTCCTTGGGCGGCTGGATGTTCTTGATCTCAACTCTCGTAACCTTGATCCCCCAGGCATCGGTTGCTTCATCCAATATGGTCTGCATTTTGCCATTGATGATCTCACGGCTGGTCAGAGTCTGGTCAAGCTCCATATCACCGATAATATTTCGAAGGGTCGTAGCAGACAGATTCTGAAGACCGGACATCGGAGACTCCACACCATAGGTGAAAAGCTTGGAATCGAAAACCTTACAGAATACGACCGAGTCGATCTGCATGGTGACATTATCCTTGGTGATCACAGCCTGAGGAGGAAAATCCAAAACCTGCTCCTTCATGGAAATGACATTTGCAACACGTTCGATAAAAGGTGTCTTCACATGAAGTCCGGCAGCCCAGGTCTCCTTGTACTTACCAAGACGTTCAATAATGAAGGTCTTGCCCTGGGGCACGATCCGGATATTGACCAGGATCAAGATCAAAATAATAATCGCGATGATGACTAAAAAAATAATCATAATTCCTCCCTTTCCAAGACAGTAACTTCCGCTTTGATAAGCTTTTTGTCTGCATGATTGGATCCAAGAAAACAATATCACAGCGCGGCCAAATATGCATTAAAATCTGAACGATCCGGAAGAAATTTTATCATCTTCCTTCCCCCTGCATTTTGTAAGATTCATGTCTCATTCATTCGGAAGCAAGCATCTGCATCAGTCCTCCCTACCAGCTCGTCCTATGTTCATCCGTCACCGATTCCGATTCCAGATCGACACGGTAAAATCCCATGATTTGTGCATCTTGCAGACTTTCGCCATAGACTTTTTCGCAGACGATTTCGATGACATCGGAATTACGACTGCCATTGACATAGAGCTGATACTCCACTTTTCGACTGGCGGATCCTTGTGTATCAGTCGTTCGACCGATCACAGCATAGCTGTCCCCCTTCGCTGTCGTTCCATAAGACAGTCCCATATTGGGATAAGGAGAATTCTCCTTCAGATATTGAAAGACAAGAGACATGGCCTTCTGAACCGGGTCTGTCCCTTCCGAGGAATCTGCGTCGGTATCCCCTTCCTCCGAATCCGTCTCATCTTTCCCCTGATCCCGGTCATCGGAATCCGAATCTTTTGAATCCTCGAGATCCGAATCTTCGGAGTCCGTAAGATCATTTCCTTTTGTATCTGAATCTTCGGAGGAAGCCTTGGACCGATCTGAATCGGCGGATTGACTGGAATTCTTGGACGACGAATTCCTGCTCTTGATAGAACTTTGATCTGCTTGTGGATCCAGCTCAATTGCATCCGGCCAGTATTGCATGAGGACCGAGTCTGTCGTCCGGAAATAGAGATCACCGGAGTCCTTGGAATTCTCGGATTTCTTCCCTATCTTCACATCTTTCCTGCCATTCGCTATGGCAAGATACCAGAAGGACCAGTGGTAGATGGAAAAAGATGAGCTGAGAAGCGGCTGCCCCGGTAAAGCAATCGTTACATTCTGTTCTTCGGCGTTCACCTTCCTCTGTCTTCCCATCTGAAGGAAAGGCTCACCGGCTGTAATCAGAAGCAAAGCTGCAAAAACGAATGCCAGAATTCCCATGAAGGGATAGCTGACAAGTTTTCGAATCTTCAGTTTGTCATCGCTCCAATAGAGTTCTTTCTTCGTATTTGAAGAAGAGGCAGAAGAAAGGGAATCAAGGTACTTCCTTTCCGGCTCTGCTTCTTCCCTGTCTCTTGCCTGATCCCACTCCTCATCCGAATCAGGATCCTCCTCTTCCCTGGAAAACCAGCCTGTCTTTTTCTTTGGCTGTTCCCCATCCTCAGACATCCCCGCATCTTCAGGCTGTTCCAAAGTCTTTGGCTCATCCTCCGCCTCAAGCGCTTCCTCCGGCATTTTCCGTTTCTTCCACATCTTTCGGAAGGTCGAAAAATTAACCTTTTCCTGTTTTCTTGCTCCCCGGTTCGCTGCAAGATACAGCCGGAGTCTCGTAGTATGATAGAGAAGCCAGAGAACGATCAAAGCTGAGATGACAGCTCCGAAGATTCCAAAAGCCGGATAGAAATACCAGCCGTGTCCCCGGAACAGAGCGAGATCCAAGCCGGTAAAAAGAATAGGAAAGGAAAGAAAGATCAAAAGCAGTCCACGGGAAATCCCAAGGAAGCCCATATCCCACTTCGGTTTCTTCTGAATGGACCGGACCGCGTCTCTCATTTCCTGTGCCTGGGCGCTGACATATCCATTGCCGACGACCCAGCGGGCAACCGTCTCATCCGTCGGGAAGAAGGTCTTCTCCTGATAGGGATTTTCCTCGAAAGGAATGCTGCTATAGGCCTTATACATCTCTTCTACCTGGTCCGAACCCGACTGAATTGCAGCAATTAAGCGGAAGAGATAGTAGATCTTCAATTCCTTATCCGACAGGATCTCCCTGTCGATCTCATCCAAAGCCTGTTTGGAAAGCTTCATCTCTGACATCAGAATATCAATTGCTGCCATGGACATAAGCGCCTGATTAGCAGTCACCGGGCGTTTCCACAACTTCTTATGATAAAACCAGAGATCATAGTCGTGCTTTCCCTTCATGGAAAGTTTTTCCGCCATTCCGCGGAAAATATGGGCTATGATCAGACGGAGTCCCAGAAAAATAAAAAACAGTCCAAAGGCAGCAGGCAGAAGGATCCAAGGCGAAAGTGCTCCAATAAAAATATAACCCGAGAGCCAGTACAATAAAAGGAGGGCCAAAACCAGGGTGATCACCTGGGGCAGATGGGAAAAGGGCCCGAAACTTTCCGCCAGAGTCTTCCCGGCCGGATCAAAGCGGTAGGCATCCGAATCAAAGTTCTGATATTGGTATCTGTTTTCCATCCAAATTCCTTTCATAGCTTCATAAAGCAAACCTTGTCGGAAAGAAATCAGTCCTTCCCTTTCTTTCTTAAGAGGACCACATTCTCTACCCCTTCGGTTTGCGGAAACATGTCAACAGGCTGAACGGTCTCGATCTGATATCCTGCTTTGCGAAAGTCCATAAGATCTCTTGCCAGGCTCTCGATCCCGCAGGAAATATAGACCACCCGCGGAATCTGCATCGCACGGACTGCATGTATGAACTCCCTCGTACTGCCTCCCCGCGGCGGATCCATACACAAGACGTCCGGAGCTGACTTCCCAAAAAGCAGGGAAGTTCTCGCATCGGTCTCCATTTGTGCCAGATCCCTTAAGAAAGCCGTGGCATCTTCGCGGTAAAAACGGATATTCGAGATCTGATTTGCCCTGGCATTACTGATGGCGTCCCGAACTGCCGCCGGATTCTGCTCTACACCAATGACATGGGAAGCCGATTTTGCCATGAACATGCCGATCGTTCCGGTCCCGCAATAGGCGTCGATCACGGTCTCTTTTCCTGTCAGACCGGCAGCCTGAAGCGCCAGATCATACAGGCGCCTGGTCTGTTCCGTGTTCACCTGGAAGAAAGAGGACGGCGAGATCCGGAAGGTCAGGCCGAGGCTGTCATCCTCGACATAACCTCTGCCGAACAGGGTGATATTGCGCTCGCCTAAGACCATGCTGGTTCGGGCATTGTTTATATTCTGAACGATGGTAACGATCTCCGGGAACTTCTGGCGAAGGGCTTTGACGAAGTTATTCTTCCCGGGGAAAATGACATCGCCTGTCACGAGGACTACCATATAGCCGCGAGAAGCCCGACGAACCAGGACATGGCGAAGGAATCCTCTGCCCATGTCCTCATCGTAAGGCCGCATACGAAAGGACGGCATGAGATGCCGAATCTCTTCTATGATGGCATCTGCTGTCCGGTCCTCCAGAAAACAACCTTTCACGTCCACGACCCGATGACTCTTTTTCTCATAGATGCCTCGATGGATCTTCTTATCTCTGCCCCAGGCAAAGACCGCATGGACTTTATTTCGATAATAGAGCGGATGCTCGGCAGGAAGGATCGGTAAGATCCGGCCGTTTCGATCCTGGGATGCTCCGGAAGCTTTAGATCCATTGGGGCCTTTCGAACCTTTGGGGCCTTTCGAATCTTTCACGACCGGGGTCAAAAACTTCTCTACCATGGCCTGCTTTTTTGCAAGCTGTTTCTCATAGGGGATGCCGATGTAATCACAGCCGCCGCACTTTTTCTGATAGGGGCAGACTTTTCCCTCTTTTGTCATCTGATCAAAACCTCTTCTTATAATTCTTTCCTGACCGCTTCAAAATCCTCTACGATCTTCCTGTCCGGAGCAGGTGTTAAAAGGCTTACCAGGATCACAAACAGGATAGAAACCAGAAATGCCGGAGCCAGCTCATAGAGATTCAGAAAGCCTCCCAGAGGGCGCACCAGATATTTCCAAAGGAAGACCATGATGCCACCGGACAGCATGCCGGCGATGGCGCCATATCGATTCATCCTTTTCCAGAAAAGCGAAAGCAGAATGATCGGTCCAAAGGCAGCGCCAAAACCGGCCCAGGCGAAGGATACGATATTGAATATCGAGCTGTTGGGATTCCATGCAATGAAAATGGCAAAACCGGCCACCAGAATCAGGGTTGCTCGGGCAATGAACATGGCCATCTTCTCACTCAATTTCACATGGAAGACACCCTGAATGATATTTTCGGAAACCGCCGATGCAGCTGCAATCAACTGCGAATCTGCCGTTGACATGGTGGAAGCCAGGATGCCGGCAATGATGATACCGCCGATCAAGGCAAACAGGACACCATTCTTACTGATATGATCCGCCAGAACAACAATCAAAGTCTCTGCCTTGGCGGAACTGGCCGGATCCGAAGCATCCACAAGATTCTTCATGGTTCCGGTCAAAGTCATAGCCCGGCCGACAATACCAAGGATCACTGCAATTCCAAGAGAGAAAACGACCCAGACCGATGCAACCCGCCGGGAAAGTTTTAATTTCTCAGGATCTTCAATTGCCATGAAGCGAAGCAAAATGTGGGGCATGCCGAAGTAACCAAGACTCCAGCAGAACATGCTGACCTTGTGAAAGATATTATAGGAATCTGCCGCATGGCTTGCATTGTTATAAGTAGCATTCCAATCCAGAAAGCCCGGAAGCTGCTTTGCATTCTCAATCACGGCATTGACTCCCCCGGCCTGCGAAATACCATAGCCCAGAACAATAAATAAGGCTGCCGTCATAACAATTGACTGAACAAAGTCTGTTTCCGAAGCTGCCAGAAATCCACCGGTCGTTGTATAACCGACGATCACGACGGCAGAAACGATCATGGCCAGCTGATAATTCACTCCGAAAAGGGAAGCGAAAAGCTTACCGCAAGCTGCAAAACCGGATGCAGTATAAGGAACAAAGAAGATCAGGATGAAGGCTGCACTAATGAACAAAAGAATATTGCTTTCATCCTGAAAACGACTCTTGAAGTAATCCGGGATCGTGATCGCATTGAGATGGGCGGAATACTTCCGGATCCGCTTTGCAACCAGAAGCCAGTTCAAATAAGTACCAACGATGAGACCGGCAGCCGTCCAGCCGGCGTCTGCAATTCCCGACAGATAAGCCAGGCCCGGAATGCCCATTAAGAGATAGGAACTCATATCCGATGCTTCGGCACTCATTGCTGTAACAAAAGGGCCTAACTTCCGTCCGCCCAGGTAGAAGTCCCCGACATCATTGGTACTCTTCGATGCCCAGATACCGATCAAAAGCATCCCCATGAGATAGGCAACGACTGTAATAATGATCCCTATTTGTGCACTTGTCATGATCTCCCCTTTTCTAATTGCTGCTGACTTTTTGCCTGGCTATCCCTGCTATCGGAGGTACATCAGAAGTACCCTACAAGGATAGAGGATTCGATATAAAATTTTTTCTCAAAATCATGCGTATTTCTCACTAGAAAAAGGCCATCTTCGGTCATGAAATTCGATATAGAAAATCTTTTGAATTTCATGCTATAAAAAAGCCTAAAAAACACGCATCAATTTGAAAAGAATTCATATATCGATTTTTTTGTCTCAAAACATGCCTGATAGCCATTAGAAACACGCATCATTTTCAAAAGAATTCATATATCGAATTTTTCGTCTATGCTTACACATGATTTCGTTATTTGTCAACGATCAGCGGATAAAATTTGTCTTGTTATAAACTGCCGGCGCCGGGGCTTTAATACCTGCTGCCTTACCAGCTTCGATACACTTCAGGAAATAAGCCATACGTTTTCCAAGCTGCTTTAAAACAGCGACACCCTCTTCGTCTTTCATGACGTCTTCCGGCACCGAACCATGAACCATGGTCCAATAGTCGGATGTGATAATCGGCATTTCCAAATAAGACGGATACTTT